>DATMZP010000141.1:0-2904 GCA_035573595.1 Hyphomicrobiaceae bacterium | reverse complement strand
GCGCAGCCCATCCATCAGCTCGCGGCCGCGCGCGGCGGCCTTGTCGGGGATCTTGTCGCCGATGATCGCGGTGAGCGTGGCCAGCGCCACCGAGGTGACGAAGGCGGAGCCCGCGAACGTCGAGCCGTGGGTGCCGGCGGTGAGCGCCTGGGCCACGTGCTCACGGCAGAGCATCGCACCGATGGGGATACCGTTGGCCAGCGCCTTGGCCAGTGTCATGACATCGGGCTCCACGCCGGAGTGCTGGTAGCCCCACAGCTTGCCGGTGCGCCCCACGCCGGTCTGGACCTCGTCGAAGATCAAGAGCGCCCCGGAGGCGTCGCAGAGCTTGCGCAGGCCGGGCAGGTAGCCGTCGTCGGGGACGTTCACGCCGCCCTCGCCCTGGATCGTCTCCACCAGGATGGCCGCGGTGTGACTGTCCATCGCGCGCTCCATGGCGCGCAGGTCGTTGTAGGGCACGTGCTTGAAGCCCGGCATCAGGGGCTCGAAGCCGTGCTGGTACTTCGGCTGGCCGGTCGCGGTCACCGTGGCCAGCGTGCGGCCGTGGAAGGAGTTGTGGGTGGCGATGATCTCGTAGCGGTCGTCGGCCAGCTTGTCCTTGGCGTACTTGCGCGCGATCTTGAAGGCGGCCTCGTTGGCCTCCGCGCCCGAGTTGCAGAAGAACACGCGGTCGGCGAAGGAGTGCTCGACCAGCAGCTTGGCCAGGTGTATCTGGGGCGCGTTGTTGAAGATGTTGGAGACGTGCAGCAGGGTGGCCGCCGCCTCGCGGATCGCCCCTGTCACCACCGGATGGCAGTGGCCGAGCGAGGTCACCGCGATGCCGGAGGTGAAGTCCAGGTACTCCTTGCCGTCCGAGTCCCAGACGCGCGTGCCCTCGCCGCGCACGAGCACGATGGGCGTCCGGCCGTAGTTGGGCGTGTGGTACTTCGCCGACCACTCGATGAGCTGTTTCGTATCCATATTAGAGGAGGATCTCCGTGCCGACTCCTTCACGGGTGAAGAGCTCGAGCAGGATGGCGTGGGGAACGCGGCCGTCGATGATGTGGGCCTTGGCGGTGCCGCCCTCGAGCGCGCGCAGCGAGGACTCCACCTTGGGCAGCATGCCGCCGTCGATGACGCCGGTCTGCATGAGGCGCTCGGCCTCCTTGCGCGACAGCGTGCTGATGAGCTTGCCGTCGGTGCCCTTGATCCCCTGCACGTCGGTCAGGTGGATCAGCTTCTCGGCGCCCAGCGCGGCCGCCACCTCGCCGGCCACCAGATCGGCGTTGATGTTGTAGGTCTCGCCCTTCGCGCCCACGCCCACCCCGGCGATGACCGGCACGAAGCCCTGCTCCTCCAGCAGCCGGATCGGCTCGACGTTGACGTGCTCGACGGAGCCGACCAGGCCGATGTCGATCTCCTCACCGCTCGCCGTGCGGTGCAGCCGCTTCTTCGCGCGCAGCAGGTCGCCGTCCTTGCCGGAGAGCCCCACCGCGCGGCCGCCGTGCAGGTTGATGAGGCCGACGATCTCCTTGTTGATCTTGCCGACCAGCACCATCTCCACGATCTCGACGGTCTCGGCGTCAGTCACCCGCATGCCGCCGAGGAACTTGGGCTCCTTGCCGAGCTTCTTCATGAGGGCGCCGATCTGCGGGCCGCCGCCGTGGACGATGATCGGGTTGATCCCGACCAGGTGCAGGAGGATGACGTCGAGCGCGAACGGCTCCTTGAGGTCGGCCTGCTCCATGGCGGAGCCGCCGTACTTGATGACGACGGATTTCCCCCGGAACTCCCGGATGTACGGGAGCGCCTCCAGCAGGATATCGACGCGCGGGTTGCCGGGCCCGCTCACAGGATGTACCTGGACAGGTCCTGGTCCCGCGTGATGTCGCTCAGGCGCTGCCGCACGTACTCGGCGTCGATGGTCAGCTCCTTGCCCGGCATTCCGGGCGCGTCGAACGAGACGTCCTCCAGCAGCCGCTCCATGATCGTGTAGAGCCGGCGCGCCCCGATGTTCTCGGTGCTCGTGTTGACCTGCATCGCGATCTCGGCGATGGCCTCGATCGCCGCCGGCAGGAAGCGTAGCGTCACGGCTTCCGTCCGGAGCAGCTCCACGTACTGGCGGATCAGGGCGTTTTCGGGCTCGGTCAGGATGCGGATGAAATCCTCCCGCGTCAAGGGCTCCAGCTCGACCCGGATGGGGAACCGCCCCTGCAGCTCGGGGATCAGGTCGGAGGGCTTGGCCACGTGGAAGGCCCCGGCGGCGATGAACAGGACGTGGTCAGTGCGCACGATCCCGTACTTGGTGGTGACCGCCGAGCCCTCGACGATCGGCAGCAGGTCGCGCTGGACGCCCTCCCGGGAGACGTCCGGCCCGTGGCCGCCCTCGCGCCCGGCCACCTTGTCCAGCTCGTCGAGGAAAATGATGCCGGAGTTCTCGACCCGGCGGACGGCCTGGGCCACGACCTCCTCCATGTCGACCAGCTTCTGCGCCTCCTCCTGGGCCAGCAGGCGCCGCGCCTCGGCCACCCGCACTCGCCGGCGCTTGGTCTTGGTCGGCATGACGTTGGAGAGCATGTCCTTGAGCTGGATGCCCATCTCCTCCATGCCCTGGCCGGAGAGGATCTCCACGAACGGCATGCTCTGCGCCTGCGTCTCCAGCTCCACGATCCGGTCGTCGAGCCGCCCGGCCCGGAGCTGCGCGCGCAGCTTCTCCAGCGTGGACTCGCGCGAGGCGTCAGGCGACACCTGCTCGAGGGTGCCGCTGCTGAACGGCTCGGCGCTGCGGTGCGGCAGCAGCAGATCCAGCAGCCGATCCTCGGCCAAGCGCTCGGCCTTCTCGCGGACCTGCGCCATCAGCTCCGCCTTCACCATGCCGACCGACTGCTCGGTGAGGTCGCGCACCATCGACTCCACGTCGCGGCC
>DATMZP010000140.1:0-5138 GCA_035573595.1 Hyphomicrobiaceae bacterium | reverse complement strand
CGGCCCATGGGAATCCTGAGCAGCGTCTCCCACACCCGCACTTCGAAGTCCGAGCCGAACATGACGAGCCGCACCGGGCGGTCCTTGCTCCAGTCAGCCGGGTTGAACACGAGCCGCGCGAACGACGCAGTGCGGTCCGGCGCCGCCACGAATTGGGCCCTGGGCCAGCGCAGCATCATCTCGGCGAGCGTATCCTGGGGCGTCTGGCCCTTGTCCTCGTCGACGAAGGCGAGACCGGCCAGCCCACGCCGCGTGGCAATCAGCAGCGCCTCGCCGAACGGGGAGGCGTGGAAGCCGTAGGCCATCTCCAGGCCCTCGCCCCGGCGCTTGTACTCGCCCGGCGTCATCGCCTCGTGCGAGACGAACAGGTCGTGCAGGCGGCCGCCGCCGGACAGGCCCACCTCGAAGGCGGCGTCGAGCACGCTGGCGGAGTCCTTCAGCAGGCCGCGGGCGTGGTGGACCGTGAGCGCCTGCACGAACTCCTTGGGGCTCAGCCCGCACCAGCGCTTGAACAGCTTCTGGCACTGGGTCGGCTCCAGGTCGAGATGGACCGCCAGCTCCTCAAGGCCCGGCTGCTCCGTCCAGGTGCGCGCCAGGAAGGCGATGGCGCGCCGGATCTGGTCGTAGTCGCGGACGCCTGGGGCGCTGGTCGGCATGGGGCGGCGCACGGTCACGGCTTCCTGGAGCATGACGGTCTCGCTTGGCTGTCTGTTGCGAGCGAGATTTAGGCGGAGGCGAGGGCCGAATCGACCCGTTTCATGCAGCTTGAGTTGAAAAAAAATTGAGCTGAAAAACATGACCAGAAAACGGGACAAGAAACATGGCCACCGCAGGTCAGATTCGCACCCCGCCGCGGGCCGTGAGCAGCGCCTCTCGCAGGGCCGACGCCAGATCGCGCCGCTCATCGTCGGTGAGGAAGCTGCCGAACCTCAGCTCCGTGCCACGCGAGACCACGCTGAGCACCGTGCGGCCATCCGGCCATTCACGCAGGTTCACCCGCGCCCAGTAGGGGTTGCAGTCGTACTGCTCCTGCCGCCCCGAGGGGTGCACCCGCGTCAGGGTGAAACGGGCCGGGCTGAGCTCCAGGGTCTCGTAGCGGCGGCCGGAGCGGTAGTTGAGCCGGAAGGCAACATAGACGAGCAGCACGTCGAGACCGAGGAAGCCGACCACCGGCCAGGCGCCGGCGATGTAGAACACTATTCCGGTGGCGAAGCTGATCGCCCCGAATGCCAGCATCAGGGCGAGAAACCCCTTAGGGCCCAGCGAGCGGTGAGGTGTGAGCACCACCCGGAAGGTGTCGGCGCCGTCTTGCGCTGGCTCGGAATTTCCGGTCATGTCGCCACCCTATCAATCTTGACGGCGTGCGCGAAGCCTCACCGAAGCCCCCCGGTCTCCCCAAGTCTCCCGAGCCTCCCCAGAGCCTCACATGCGCAAAATGCCTCGACTGCCGGCGATCAAGGCTCTGCTCGATGCCCGGCCCAGGCCGCTGCCGCCCAATTCCAAGCCGGTGCCGGCCAAGCGACGGCGGCCCGGCCTCAAGGCAGGGCGGGTTGAGGAGATCTTCCGCCGCTTCGCCGTCGCCAGCCCGGAGCCCAAGGGCGAGCTGGAATACGTCAACCCCTTCACCCTGCTGGTGGCCGTCGTGCTGTCGGCCCAGGCCACCGACGTGGGCGTCAACAAGGCCACGCGCGGCCTCTTCAAGGTGGCGAGCACGCCGCGCCAGATGCTGGCGCTCGGCGAGGAGGGCCTGCAGGAGCGTATCAAGACCATCGGCCTCTACCGCAACAAGGCCAAAAACGTGATCGCCCTGTCGCAGCGGCTCATCGCCGAGCACGGCGGCGAGGTGCCACGCGAGCGGGAGGCGCTGGAGGCGCTGCCGGGCGTCGGCCGCAAGACCGCCAATGTGGTGCTCAACACCGCGTTCGGAGAGCCGACCCTGGCGGTGGACACGCACGTCTTCCGGGTGGCGCACCGGCTGGAGCTGGCCGAGGGCAAAACTCCGCTCGCGGTCGAGCAGGGCCTCGTCAAGGTCATTCCTGAGAAATACATGCGCCACGCCCACCACTGGCTCATCCTGCATGGCCGCTATGTCTGCCAGGCACGCAAGCCAAGGTGCGATGTGTGTATCGTCGGCGACCTGTGCCGGTCCGCGGACAAATGGTACGACGGCCCCCCGCCGGGCGTCGGCGCGCAGAAAAGGGAGACACAATGACCGTCAGCAACGGCAAGGCCTTCCTGAGCATCCCCGGCCCGACCAACATTCCCGATGCGGTGCTGCAGGCGATGCAGCGGCCGGCGATCGACATCTATTCCGGCGAGATGATCGGCGTCACCGACAGCTGCCTCAAGGACCTCGCCACCGTCTTCCGCACGCGGGGCCGCATCTACATCTACGCCGCCAACGGCCACGGCGGCTGGGAGGCGGCGCTCGCCAACGTGCTCTCGCGCGGGCAGACGGTGCTGGCGCTGGAGAGCGGCCGCTTTGCCATCGGCTGGGGCGAGATGGGCAAGATGCTGGGCGTCGAGGTGGAGGTGCTGCCGGGCAGCTGGCGCCGCGCCATCGATCCGGCGGCGCTGGAGGAGCGGCTCAAGCGCGACAAGACCCACGCCATCAAGGCCGTCCTGGCGGTGCAGATCGACACCGCCTCCGGCGTGATCAACGACATCCCTGCCATCCGCAAGGCCATCGATGCGGCCAAGCACCCCGCCCTGCTGATGGTGGACGCCGTCGCCTCGCTCGGCTGCGTGCCGTTCGAGATGGACGCCTGGGGCGTGGACGTGGCCATGTCCGGCTCGCAGAAGGGCCTGATGACGCCGCCGGGCCTGGCCTTCGTCGCCGCCAACGCGCGGGCGCGCAAGGTGCACGAGACGGCGGGCCTGCGGACCCTCTACTGGGACTGGACCTTCCGCGAGGGCGAGGTGCACTACCAGAAGTACTGCGGCACGCCGCCGGAGCACCTGCTGTTCGGCCTGCGCAAGGCGCTCGATCTGCTGCTGGCCGAGGGCCTCGACGCCGCTATCCGCCGCCACACGCTGCTGGCCGAGGCGAGCCGGGCCGCCGTCGCCAGATGGGCGGAAGGCGGGGCGCTCGCCTTCAACATCGAGACGCCGGCGCAGCGCGCCAACTCGGTCACGTGCGTCCTCACCCAGGGGCTCGACCCGAGGGCGCTCAACGCCTATTGCCAGGACAAGTGCGGCGTGACCCTCGGCGTCGGCCTGGGCGCGCTCGACGGCAAGGCCTTCCGCATCGCCCACATGGGCCACGTCAACGCCCCCATGGTGATCGGCACCCTGGGCGCCGTGGAAATGGGCCTGATCGCGCTCGGCATCCCGCACGGAGCGGGAGGCGTGCAGGCGGCGGTGGAGCATCTGGGGCAGGAGGTGGCGGCCTGACGGCGTGCCGCCTTGCCGGACCGGCCGAATGGCGGAAAGCCCCCGCAGCCGCGTGCCTGCAGCCCTGTGAAAGCCAAGCCCTATCAGCAGCTTGGCCGAGCGATGGTGCTCACGTCACGACGGGATGCGTGATAGAAAGTGCAGAGGAACCACGGGGGCAGCTCCTCTGCAGGTCGCGATGCAGAACAACGGAGAGTAGAGACCCGGTGCGTCCCCGCACCTTCTGCGCAGTTGAGGGCAGGTCACTGCCGTCGAAGGATCAGAAGCACCGGGTCTCTCCGTGCCACAGCGGGGTAGCTTATGCACGGTAGGCAGACCATAGCCGATAATAGGAGAACTGACTGTCGCAGCAGAGCAACAGTCGACGGAAATCTGATAATAAACTGATAATCTCAGATGAGAATTTATCAGGGTTTCCCAGATGCGGGTGGGCAACCACAGGGTTGGGCTCCAACCGCCCTCCAAACCGCGCCATCCAGCGGTACGTTCGGCGACGCGAGGGCGCTTGCAACGCGGAGCCATGGGCTGCCGCGTCGCAGCATCGCCCCAGCCTCATGAAATTCCTGCCCTACCAAATTGCCTGAACCACCCCATGCCCAGCCCAATGCCCGACGCACCTACTCCACCAAGGACGCCAAGCACGAGGGACCAGAAACCCGGCCTCCGGCGCAACGCAATCGAGCCAATAATCAGCAGCAAGACAAAAGCGGCTATCGATGCCACCGTGATCAAAAGGATCAGCGGCCCACGCGGCGCACCGACGTTGACGCCGTCCAGGGTAGCCTTGATCGCTTGATAGTTCTGGTTAGCATACCGCGCCCCGTTCCCTATAAAGGCGCCCCAAATCGCTCCCAGAACCAACCAACCCCAGCGAAGCATATTCCGAGCTCCTCCCGTACCAGCGACGTGGCGAAGACGAGCCACCGCATCGTCCTTCGTCCGCAAGGAGACCTTGACGATGGGCGCGAGCTGACGGTGCCCGCCTCCCCCGCGACGTCCACCATCACTGTCTGGCCCGTTGTGGCCTTCAGGTCGGCGGGCAGGGGGTACTAAAGGACGCCCTTCGGCGTGCTTGGTGCCCAGGAGAGGGCGCCAGAATCCTTGGGCAAACAAGCGCGTACGCTAAAGTGGGACAGCCAAACGTGCAACGGCATTCCAGCGCTTTCGGCGGGCGATTGTCCCACCGCGGAGATCAGCCGGAGCGTCGAACAACGACAGGGCTGGGGATAACCAGCAGCCCGACGCTCGCCATTTGGTATCCTTGCGACATGGAGTTCTCGACAAGCCCCGACCTGTCGCGACCAGCCGCGACGAGCAGCGACACGGACTACGCCCTGTCCCTCGATGAGGTATCCGAGCGCTACGCCCGTGCCGGCCATCCTCGTACCCTTCGTACCCTTCAGCGCTACTGCGTGAGCGGCCACTTGGACGCTCAAAAGGTCGCGACAACCCTGGGCGACAAGTATCTGGTGACACCACAGTCTGTCGCACGACACATCGCACAAATAGAGGAGCTTGCCGCATTCAGTCCGGCCGCGACTAACCGCGACTTGTCGCGACCAGTCGCGACACCTGCTGTCGCACCTGTCGCCGCGGAACAAAGCGCTCCGGCCCAGGAGACGCCGCCAGCGGCAGGCCCCGACCTGCCGCGACACGTCGCGACAGAAGAGCCAACGACGCCGCAGTATGTCGGGCGGCTCGAAAAGGAAGTCGAGCAGCTCCAGGACGACCGCGAATTTCTGCGC
>DATMZP010000139.1:0-8594 GCA_035573595.1 Hyphomicrobiaceae bacterium | reverse complement strand
GCCGTGGGCGAGAAGGGTGCCCTTGGCGTCAAGGATCCTGCCCTCAGCGGTACCGGAGCGCCGACCCGCGTGCAGCGAGCGGCCCTCGGCGCGGATCAGGCCGGTTGTGGCGGTGATCGGGCGCACCAGGTTCACCTTCAGCTCGAGCGTGGTGTAGCCCTGGCCCTTGGCGAGATGCGTCTGCACCGCGCAGCTCATGCAGCTGTCGAGCAGCGTCGAGGCCACCCCGCCGTGCACCGTGCCGATGGGATTGTAGTGGCGGAATTCCGGGGTCATGGTGAAGACAGCGAGGCCGGGCGCCACCTCGCTGAGCCGGAACCCCAGAGTGGCCGCGATCGGCGGCTGGGCCACCCTGCCGTCGGCGATGCGGCGCAGGAAGTCGAGGCCGCTGTAGCTCCTGATCTCGTCGAGCGAGGCGACGTGGACGGCAGCGCCGCTCCCCATCGCATCGATTGCGCCAACCTCGCTCATGCTCACCGTGTGGTCTCCCTCTGGCCGCGCAGTTCCGTCCGCGCGGGTTGCCCGCCCCGTGTGGTGCCGAGGGCGAAGTCGAGCGGCAGCGCGGTGGTGTATTTGATCCGCTCCATGGCGAAGGCGGATGAGACTTTGGCAACCTCCACGCGCGAGATCAGCTTCTTGTAGAAGGCGTCGTAGGAGGCGATGTCGGGCACGACCACGTGCAGGAGGTAATCGACGTCCCCGCTCATGCGGTAGAACTCGATCACCTCGGGGAAGTCGACCACCGCGTTGTGGAATTTCTCCAGCCAGGCCAGGGAGTGCTGGTCGGTCTTGATAGAGACGAACACGGTGACGCCGGCGTTCACCTGAACAGGGTCCAGCACGGCCACGCGACGCCTGATGACGCCCGCCTCTTCCAGCTTCTGGATGCGGCGCCAGCAGGGCGTGGTGGAGAGCCCCACCTCCTTGCCGATGTCGGCGACCGAGCGGGTGGAGTCCTGCTGCAGAATCCGCAGAATCTTAACGTCCATCTCGTCGAGCATGGCCTGTACCGGTTGCAAGCCGGGCTGACGCCCGGAGTTGGCCGCCAGCTGGAACATTTTTTCCTCTGGGGGACGCGATGGCTCGTAGCTTGACGTGATTATTGCGTCAAGCTTGGAGGGAGCGAGCGATATTTTCTCATCGATGCCCGACCGGGCGATCATCCGTGAAGGCAGTAGGGCAATAGGCGTGCACGACTGGGAGTGGCTACTGCCTTACTGCCCCTGCGGCGCGCCGGACGCGCCCTGTCACAGCATATTGTGGGTGCCGTCGCAGTAGGGGCGGTCGTCGGTGCCCTTGCAGCCGCACAGGTTGAAGGTTCCCGAGGAGTCGGCCACGAAGCGATGCGGCTCCAGGCCGGTGCCCTTGTGGGAGCCGTCGCAGAACGGCTGTTTGGCCGAGCGCCCGCAGGCGCACCAGGAGTACGGCCGGCCGGCCTCCAGCTTCACCTGGTAGGGCCCCTTCTGGGCACACACTGGCTCGTCGGCCATGGCTCTCTCCCCTCGCTGCGCCCCCATCGGAGCGGGCCCCCTCGCCAAGACGATCGTGCCCAATCGCGAGGATCGTCGCGGGGGCGCTGACCCGTCGAGCGCACACCTACACCAGCGGCCTGCCGGGTGGAAGCCTGCGCGGATTGAAGCCTGGGAAGAGAAGCTTGGGAAGACGGGGGTACGGCGGCTCAGACGACGTTGAGCCTGGCCTTCTCGGACACCTTCACGCCGCTGTCGTCGGTCCAGGTGAACTCGAACTCGCCCGGGCCGGGGACGCGCATGTAGAACGCGAGGTAGGGGTTGGCGGAGATGCCCGGATGCAGCTCGGCCTTGAACACCTCGGCGCCGGCGAAGGTGGCGGCGAAGGCGTTGATGATGAAGCGCGGGATCGGCTTGCCGTCGCTCTCCTTGCGCTGGCCGGTCTCCATCACGTGCGAGATCAGCGTCTTGATCTCGATCACGTCGCCGACCTTGGCGCTCTCGGGCAGCCTGACACGGGGCCTCGTCATGTCCTGTCCTCCGCCCGTCTAGCCGCCGCAGCCGCCGATAGTGACCTTCACCGGGCGCTTGATCATCAGGAACCTGCCGTCGCTCATCTCGGCGAGGCCGATCACGTCCTGGGTGCGCGCGAGCCGCATGCGGCTCGCCACCGTCGCCCGACCCGACAAGGGCGTAAAGCGGAAGGAGGCCACGCTCGGCTGCGGGTTGGCGGTGGCGATGACGTGGATGGCCTTGACGTGGTCGTCCTCGGTCATCGGGCCGTCCATGCCGATGGTGAACGGCACCATGTTGCCGTTCTCGGCGATCTCCGGAAGCTCGAAGGTGAAGCGGCTGTCGGTGGCCGGCTTGGCGTCGCCGGCGACCTTCTTCACCATCTCCTCCCAGGTCTGCGCCGCCTCCTGGGCGGAGGCTGGATCACCCAGGATGGGCAAAAGAGCGGCCAGGGCGCCCGCGCCGAGAAGGAATGCGCGCCGATCTAACACCGAGTTGTCCATATCGAGCTGAGTTGCCGAATTTGGGTCCGGGGTAGCACATGCACAGCCCGGCAGCAACGCACTTGGCGGTGAAAAACCGGGTGGCGGCCATGTGAAAGCCGGGGTGGTGGCCTTGAGAAAATCGCGTCCGGGCCCGGCTCGCGAAACGGGCGTGCCCGCCGGGGGCCAGGTCGCAGCACGCGAAGCGCGTGGAGGAGGCTTGCGCCGGGACAGCTTTGCTGCAATCAGGCTGATGCGGACGGCCTCGGCTGCGACAGCCGCCAACCCGGTGTTTCAGAGGCCTGCGACGGCGGTATAAGCTACCCTGGACGGCGGGACCGGCGGCAGGTGCGAAGGGCCGCCGCCGACAGGGCCATCAAGGAGGGGGCATTGCCTGGGCCGTCGAGGCGGGAGCTGGGGAGAATGGCGGCGGCGGCCGGCATCGGCTTGGCCGCGGGTCCCTGGCTGCGATCCTTCGCCATCGCCCGCACCGACGCGAAGGTCGTGATCGTGGGCGGCGGCGCCGGCGGAGCGACGGTGGCGCACACCCTCAAGACCGGGGCGCCTGATCTCGACGTGACGCTGATCGAGGCCAATCCGATCTACAGCTCGTGCTTCCTCTCCAACCTCTATCTCGGCGGCCTCCGCCCGCTGGAATCGCTCAACCACAGCTACGCGGGGCTGCACCGGCTGAACGTCTGGGTGGTGCACGACTTTGCCATCGACGTGGACCCCGTCCGCCGGACGGTGCGGACGCGCGGGGGGCGCACCTACAGCTACGACCGGCTGGTGCTCTCGCCGGGGATCGACATCAAGTACGAGTCCATCGTGGGCTACTCGCGCGAGGCCGCCCGCCTCATGCCCCACGCTTATACAACCGAGGCGGCGTCGAAGCGCCTCCTCAAGCGGCAGCTGCAGCAGATGCGCGACGGCGGCGTCGTGGCCATGGCGATGCCGCCGGAGCCGTCCCGCTGTCCGCCGGCCCCCTACGAGCGGGCCTGCATGATCGCCCACTACCTCAAGACCCGGAAGCCCAGGTCGAAGCTCGTCATCCTCGATCCCAAGCGGGCATTCGCCAAGCAGGCGCTGTTCGCGGAGGCGTTCGCGAAGTACTACAAGGGCATCGTCGAGCTGAACCTGTCCGACGAGATCGACGATTTCGGGATTGCCAGCCTCAATCCGCGCACCCGGGAGATCGTCACCCACACGGGCAGGAGGCTGCGGGCGGACGTGGCCAACATCATCCCGCAGCAGCACGCCGGCGAGATCGCCACCAGGGCGGGCTGCAGCGAGGGCGGCTGGTGCCCGGTGCACCCGCTGAGCTTCCTGTCGCGCAAGGTGCCGGACATCCACGTTCTGGGCGACGCGGCCATGGCCGGCGACATGCCGAAGTCGGCGTACTCGGCCCACAGCCAGGCCAAGGCGGTGGCGGCAGATATCCTGACGGCGCTGGCGAAGGCCGAGCGGTCCGAGCCGCGCTTTCGCAACGTCTGCTGGTCGCTGCTGGCGCCCGACGACTGCGTGAAAATGGACGCCGACTACATCCCGCGGGGCGGCATTCTGGAGGGTTCCAGCGGCTCTGTCTCGCAGACCGGCGAGCCGGCCGATGTCCGCAGGCAGAACGCCCAGGACAGCGTCGCCTGGTATGCCGCCATCACCACCGACATGTTCGCCAAGACGGCTCCCGGAGGGCAGTTGCTGGGGGGCAGCGGCAGCGATCGTGCCGATCCGAAGGCCGATCCGCCGACGGCCGATCCTCCAAAAGCCGATCCGCCGAATGCCGATCCGTCGGCCACCACTCCCTGACGGCCTACTCCCCATCGTTCCGCCATTGATACGCGCAAGGGCGGGTAGCTGCGCCGCGCGTACGGGGTCAGCCCCCTGGCCAGTCCTGCTGGAGCAGAACGATGGCGTGTTGGCCAGGGGATGACCCCGCTCGTGGCCGAAACGTCCCGGCGCAGAGCGTTTGCAGGGCGGCATGAAAGGATGGGATTGAAATGGGACGTGTCCCTCCGGTGGGTGCACCGCGGATCGTCCTCCCGAGACGCCTACCATTCAGATTCCAATTGCGGAAATTCGAGATTGCGACCAGAGTATTGGCCACGGGAGGGCGCCGACGTTCGGTTCCCGGACCGGCCCACGACACGGGCCGGAACGCGAGCCGGGCCCCCGGTCTACCGATCGCAACGAAATAGAAATTCCAGGGGAGGAGGACGATGAGCGGTGCTCTCCGCTTCAACGCGATGCACTTCATGCCGTACGTGCATCTGCCGGAAAATCACAAGGACTATAAGTCGCTCTGGGTCAGCTTCCCGAACAAGCATTTCGACCCCGAGAAGGGGCACACCCTCTACAACCGCTATCTGAGCGAGATGGTGCTGGCCGACAAGCTCGGCTTCGACGCCCTCGTCGTCAACGAGCACCACAATACCGTCTACAGCATGATGGCGACGCCGAACCTGATCGCCGCCGCGCTGGTGCCGCAGACCACAAACGCCCGCATCTGCGTGTGGGGCACGCCGCCCAACTTCATGCTGCCGAACCGGCTGGCCGAGGAATATGCGATCCTCGACGTGATGTCGAAGGGCCGGCTCGAGATCGCGCTGCCGCTCGGCACCGGCATGGAATACTGGTCGAATCCGGTGAACCCGGCCACGGCCCGCGAGAAGTTCAAAGAGTCCCTCAAGATCATGCTGCAGGCGTGGACCGAGGACGGGCCCACCACGCACTACGGCCAGTTCTACACCTACCGCTTCCTCAACCCCTGGCCGCGCCCCTACCAGCGGCCCCACCCGCCCTGCTACATCGTCGGCACCGGCAGCCCGGAAACCATCGAGATCGCCGCGGAGCTGGGCTTCGGCTACGCCTCGGTGTTCGTCACCCAGCAGCGCGCCAAGGAGCTCAACGACACCCTGCGCCAGCGCGCCGCCCACTACGGCCACCAGATCCGGCCCGACCAGTTCCCGCTGCTGACCTTCGTCTACGTCGCCGAGACCGAGGAGCGGGCGCGGCAGGAGTACGTCGGCCACCTGCAGCGGTTCTTCGAGGACTACGCGCGCACCACCCCGCAGTTCCTGGCGCCGCCCGGCTATCTCTCGGTCGAGCAGCTCAAGCAGCGCGCGGCCATGGCCGACAAGATGCACGGCGGCTTCGATTTCGACGCCATCAGCAAGTCGTTCTTCATCGCCGTCGGCACGCCGGATCAGGTCGCCAACAAGATCGGCGAGTGGTCGCAGTGGATGAAGACCAGCCACATCAACTGCGTCATGCACATCGCCGACATGCCGCACTGGAAGACGGTGAAGAACCTGACCCTGATGGCGGAGGAGGTGATGCCGCGGCTGCGCTCGCGGGTGCAGCCCTCGCTGCGCGCTGCGGCCGAATAAGAAGAGGACGGGGGAAACATGGGCAAGTTCGCGCGCGAGACCTACACGGTCAACGGCGTCAAGACGGTCGTGTACACGGCCGGCAGCGGAGACCCTCTCGTCTTCTTCCACGGCGCCGGCACGGTCGACGGGTTCGACTTCGCCGAGCCGTGGGCCGAGAGGTTCAAGGTCATCCTGCCGTACCATCCGGGCTTCGGAGAGTCGGAGGACGATCCGACCTACACCGACCTGCACGACTATGTCATGCACTACCTGGAGCTGTTCGAGGTGCTCCAGCTCGACAGGTTCAACCTGGTCGGCCTGTCGCTTGGCGGCTGTCTGGCGGCAAAGTTCGCCAGCGAGCACGGGCATCGAGTCAAGAGGCTGGGCCTGATCGCGCCGGCCGGCATGATCGACCCGATGAACCCGATCCTCGACCTGCTGGCGGTGCCGGGCGAGCAGGTGCCGGAGCTGCTGGTGTCGAACTTCGACGTCCTCAAGAAGCGCCTGCCGGAGACGCCCGACATCGACTTCATCGGCGACCGCTATCGCGAGGCCACCACCGTGGCGCGTCTTCTCTGGGAGCGGCCGGGCGACCCCAAGTTCATGCGCTACCTGCACCGCATCAAGATGCCGACCATGATCGTGTGGGGCGACGAGGACAAGATCATCCCGGTCGGGCAGGCGGAGACCTGGCGCCGGTTCATTCCCAACGCCGACATCCGCATCTTCAGGGGCGCCGGCCATCTCGTGCACCTGGAGCGGAGCGAGGTGGTGGAGGCATTGGGGAGGTTTCTCGGCTGACGGACAAGCAGCCGGATGAAAACGCGCTCGACCGGCATCAAGCCGGCGGGAAGGGACCGGGGTCAGACCCCTCGCGTCGGAAAAAGGGGTCAGACCCCTCGCGACAGACGCCAGGTCAAAGGCGCGCGTTCGAGGCGAGGGGTCTGACCCCGTACAAGAAAGGGGAGGTTGCAGCATGGATCGCAGAACGTTCGTCAAGGGCACGGCGGCTGCCGTGGGCGCATCGACCCTGCCGGCGGGCCGGGCCTTCGCCCAGGCGGCGGCGCCCGACAAAATCCGCTTCGGCTACGCCATCACCCAGTCGGGCCCGCTGGGCCCGGGCGCCGACTCCACCACCATCTCCCAGTACAAGCTGTGGCAGAAGCGGGTGAACGACGGCGGCGGCATCATGTTGAAGAAGTTCAACAAGAAGGTGCCGGTCGACTTCGTCAGCTACGACGACCAGGGCAAGCCGGACGAGCTCTTGAAGCTCACGGAGCGCCTGATCCAGCAGGACAAGGTGGACATGATGCTGGCGCCCTACGCCACGCACATGAACCTGGCTGCCGCGCCGATCGTCACCAAGCACGAGTATCCGGTGATCATGACGACGGCTACCACCGCCAAGACCTACGAGCTTGGCCCCAAGTGGCCGTACGCCTTCTGGAACATCTCGCAGCCCAACGAGTCGGCGCATCCCCTGTCCCACGCGCTGGGCCAGCTGAAGAAGGACGGCAAGGTCAACGGCCGCGTTGCCGTCGTCCACGTGGCGCTGGAGTTCGGCGTGGAGATGCACGCCGCGTTCGTGGAGCAGGCCAAGAAGGACGGCCTGGAGGTGGTGCTGAGCAAGAGCTATCCGCTGGGCGCCGCCGACCTGCAGCCGCTGATCCGCGAGGCGATGGCCGCCAAGCCAGACGCGCTGGTGTGCATGAGCTATCCGCCGGATACGTTCATGCTCACCGAGCAGTGCCAGATCGTCGGCTTCAACCCGAAGCTCATGTATGTCGCCATCGGCGGCGTGTTCCCGGGCATGAAGGACAAGTTCGGAGCCAAGGTCAACGGCATCCTGGTGTACGGCGGCGTCGATCCCAATGCACCCGGAATGGCCGAGTACAACAAGGCCCACCAGGCCATGTTCAACCGCCCCTCCGAGGCCGGTGCGATCAACGTGTATGGCGCCCTGCAGGTGACGCAGCAGGCGATCGAGAAGGTGGGCGAGATCGACCGCAAGAAGATCCGCGACGTGATCGCCGCCGATACGTTTCCGACCTTGTGGGGCGATCTCAAGTACGTGAGCCAGCGCAACGCCAGCCCCTGGTGCGTCGGCCAGTGGCAGAACGGCGAGATTTTCGGCATCTACCCGGCCGACAAGTCCGGCGCCAAGCCGCTGCTGTTCCCGAAGCCGGCATGGTCGTGACGTTCGCCCATCGCCTGCATGGGTGCCGGGTCAGGCCGAGGCGCTCGGCCTGACCTTTTGTTTGGTGGCCTTCGGGAGGGGCCGGCGTGTTCGAAGTGCTTCTCGGCGGTCTCATCCTCGGCGGCATGTACGGGCTCATCGCGCTCGGGCTCAACCTGCAGTACGGCGTCTCCCGCATTTTGAATCTCGCCTACGGCGAGTTCCTGATCGGCGGCGCCTTCATCGCCTTCTTCGCGGTCATGAGCCGGTGGCAGCTCAACCCGCTGCTCAGCCTCTTCGCGAGCGTGCCCATCGCCTTCGTCCTCAACTGGCTGATCTACCGGCTGCTGATGGTGCCCCTGGTGCGGCGCGCCCCCGACCAGGACGCGCTCGATGCCGACGTGGTGCTTGCCACCTTCGGCCTGTTCTTCGTGCTGCAGGGTCTGGCGCTGGTGAACTGGAGCGGCGATCTGCGCGGCTACAGCTTCCTGGCGGAAGGGCGCAACGTGTTCGGTGCGGTCGTCGCGCTCAACCGACTGCTGGCCTTCCTCGGCGCCTGCGTCCTGGCGCTGGCGCTGTTCCTGAT
>DATMZP010000138.1:0-4304 GCA_035573595.1 Hyphomicrobiaceae bacterium | reverse complement strand
GATTCGAAGCCGACCGACCCAAAGGACGACCAGTTCTATCAATGTATCGACGTCCGCAACCCATCGAAGCCGGTCGAAATCGGGCGCTGGTGGCTGCCGGGTACGCAGGAAGGCGACAATGAAGCGCCGCCGGAGCGGCATACCGGGAGCAGCATCGACAGCGGCTTCCGCCCGCATAACACGAACGTCTATCCGCAGCGCCCGGACCGGGTCTATCTCGGCTACATTGACGGGGGCATGCTCATCCTCGACATCTCCGACCGGGCGAGCCCGAAGCCGCTGTGCCGCTGGGACAATTCCCCGCCCTTCTCCGGCTTCACCCACACCGTGCTGCCGCTGTTCGAACGCGAGCTCCTGGTGGTGACCGACGAGTCAGTGGTGGACGACGCCAAGGACTGGCCGAAGCTGATCTGGATCATCGACGGCCGCGACGAGACCAATCCGGTGCCCATCGCCACCTGCCCGGTGGACGATGTGGAGGACTACGCCAAGCACGGCGGCCGTTTCGGCGCGCACAACATCCACGAGAACGTGCCGGTGCCGACCTCGTGGCACTCCGACCGCTTTATCCTGGGCACCTTCTTCAACGGCGGCCTGCGCGCCTACGACATTGCCAACCCCTACCAGCCGCGCGAAGTGGCGGCGTTCGTGCCGCCGGCCCCGCGCGGCGCCTCCACCGGCGCCATCCAGCTGAACGACGTGTTCGTAGACGAGCGCCAGGTCGTCTACACCGTCGACCGCCACGTCGGCGGCCTCTACATCCTGGAGATGGACCTCGACCGGGCGTAGCCCTGTGGAGGCAGGGCAAGTTGGCAACGGACTGAGAACAGGCGACCGCGAAGGCTCGCTTGTGCCGCGGAGGCGCGCTGTCTGCTATCCCTTGGCGGCGGGCAGCCTTCTTGAGGGCTCCGCACGCGGGCATCCAAGACAGTCGACGGAGAGAACGCGATGAACGACGATGACATACGCGCTGCCGGCACGGCCGTCCGCCGCAGGATCCTGGGCGATGCGCATGTTGACCGTGCGATCGCCAACACCACGGACCTCACGAAGGAGTTCCAGGACCTCGTCACCAGGTACGGCTGGGGCGAGGTATGGACGCGTCCGGGCTTCGACTACCGTACCCGGCGCATCCTCGTGCTGGGCACGATGCTGGCCATCGGCCGCTGGGAAGAGTTCCGCTTGCACCTGCGTGCCGCGCTCGCCGACGGCTTCAGCCTCGCCGATGTCAAGGAGCTGATGCTGCAGCAGGCCATCTACTGCGGCATACCGATGGTGAACACCGGCTTTCACCACGTCGATGCTGTAGTCAAGGAGCTCACCAGTCAGGGCGTCAAGATCGACATCGGTTGATGCCGTAGCGCCGCCGTAGCGATGCTCCCGCCCGATGGACGATGCAGGAGCACGCCGCGCGGCACCGCCTAGTCCGGCAAGAAGCGGTTGCTGAAGGTCTTGGGGAAATCGACGGGCTGGGGGCCCGCGGGCTGGAGGTAGGCAAACGTGGCCCGCGCCTGCGCCTCGTTCATGCGCGGGTCGAGGGGCCAGATCTGGCTCACGGTGTCGTAGACCTTGTCGTTCGAGTCCGGCGTCATCGTCGGGTATTCCTTGGCCAGCAGCGCCTTGCCGCGCTTCGGATCGGTCTTGAGCAGGCGCTGGGCCTCGCCGAACACCAGCGCCACCTTCTTCAGGAGGTCGGGCTTCCGGGCGATCGTGTCGGGGTGGGCGGTGAGCGTCATGAAGATCAAGTCGCGGAACTCCGGCACTTCTCCGCTCATCAGGTTGAGGAAGATGCGGCCCGAGCCGGCCTGCTCCACCAGGACGCCCGCGGGCTCGAACGGCAGCGCCGCATCGACGAGGTCCTTCTGGAACGCCGCGACATAGCCGGCCGCCTCGGCCCCGAGATAGGCCATGGTGATGTCGCCCGGCAGCGTCAGGCTGAACTTCTTGGCGAGCACTTTGAGCATCTTCTCGCCCGAGCCGTTGGCCGAGGGTACGCCCACCCGGCGCCCCTTCAGCAGCGCCACCTTCTCGCCGATGCCGAGCTTCTCCGATCCGTCCACCAGCTTGCCGCTGCCGATGATGTTGTTCACCGGCCGGTTGGCGATGTTGAAGAACGACACGATCTGCTTGCCCTGCACGGCCGCGGTCAGCACGTGCTCGTAGCTCAGGATGCCGACATCGGCCTGCTTGGTCAGCACTGCCTGCAGGGCCAGGGCGCCGCCTTGGACATACGAGATGTCGGGCTCCAGCCCGTACTTCTCGAACAGCTTCTCCTGCTTGGCCACGTAGAGGGCACCGGCGTAGTAGCCGTGACCGATGTTGACGATCTTGACGGACTCCGCCTCCGCCGCACAGGGAAGAATGGCCAGCAGGGCGGCAAGCAGCAGGCAACGACCTCTCATGCGGGTCTCCTTTGATCAGCGGCTGACGACGCGCCAGCGCTCCACACGCTCTTGAACGATCTCGACGGCCAGGTTGAGGACTACCGCCAGCAGCGCGATCACCACCAGCACTGCGAACACCCCGGCGGCGTCGAACTGCGCGCCCGAGAATTGCACGAGGTAGCCGAGCCCCCGGTTGGCGGCGATCATCTCGCCCAGCACGGCCCCGATCAGGGCATAGGGCACCGAGGTCTTGAGCCCGGCGAACACCCACGACATGGCCGAGGGCACAATGATCTTGGCCGTCACCTGCAGCCGCGTCGCGCGCATGAGGCGGGCCGCATCGATCAGGTCCCGGTCCACCTCGCGTACACCCGCGAAGGTGTTGAGGAACACAAGGAACAGCACCAGCACGGCGGCGAGCGCGATCTTCGACTCGATGCCGAGCCCGAACCACAGCACGAACAGCGGCGCCAGCGCCACCTTGGGCAGCGCGTTGAGCGCCCACAGGTACGGATTGAGCAGGCGGCTCGAGAACGGGGAGATGCCGAGCCAGATGCCGAGCGCGAACCCGCCCACCGCGCCGATCACGAAGCCGACGAGCGTGGCGTATACGGTCGCCCAGATGTGCAGGAAGATCGAGCCGTCGAGCGTCCACTGCAGCAGCCGTCGTGTCACATCGACGGGATTGGAGATGAAGAAGTCGTCGACCAGTCGACCCGAGGCGCCCTGCCAGGCGGCCAGGATCAGCGCCCCGAGCGCGGCCTGGCACAGCAGCATCGGCAGCCAGCCCATGTCGGCGAGATTGCCCTGTCGCCGCGTTTCCTCTGCGCCGGCGGGCGGCGTATCAGCAGCGGCCGCCGTGCCTCGATCGTTCACAGCCGCTCCTCTTGGTACTCGCGCCGCAGCCGCTCCCAGATGGCGTCGTAGAGCGCCTTGAAACGCGCTTCGAAGCGCACGTTAAGGACATCGCGGGGCCGCGGCAGGTCGATGATCTGCTCGAAGGCGATGGTCGCGGGCCGCCGCGTGCAGGCCACCACACGGTCGGCCAGCGTGACGGCCTCCACCAGATCGTGGGTGACGAGCACGATGGTCTGGCCGCCCTCGGCGGCGAGGCCGAGCACCAGGTCGTGCATGGCGAGCCGCAGCTGTGCGTCGAGGGCCGCGAACGGCTCGTCGAGCAGCATGGTCTCGGCGCCGTAGAGCAGGATGCGGGCGAGGCTCGCGCGCTTGCGCATGCCGCCGGAGAGCTCGTGCGGGTAGCGCGTCGCGAAGCCGCCGAGGCCTACGCGCTCGATCGCGCGGTCGGCCTTGGCGAAGCGCTCGGCGCGACCCACCCCAACCAGCTCCAGCGGGAAGGCGATGTTGTCGCGCACGGTGCGCCAGGGCAGCAGGTTGTCCTTCTGTGTCATGTAGCCGGCGCTGGTGTTCACATCGATTACGGGGGCGCCCCGGTAGACGACGCGACCGCGCGTTGGCGGATAGAGCCCCGCGATCATGTTGAGCAGCGTGGACTTGCCGCAGCCGCTGGGGCCGATCACCGCGACGATCTCTCCCGGTGCCACCGCGAGGTCGATATCGCGGACGGCCTCGACGAGATCGGCGCCTTTGGCAAAGGTCTTCGAGACGTTCTTGATCTCGATCATGCCGGCCCGCGCTTCCCTCACAGAATGGAGCGCTGATGGCCGCCATCAACGTCGATGTTGGCACCGCAGATGAAGCCCGCGCGCTCCGAGGCCAGGAACGCGACCGCATCGGCCACATCCTCCGGGTCGCCCCAGCGGCCGAGCGGCACCTCCGCGCCCCAGCCGCTCTCCTGCTGCTCCAGACTGCGCCCGAGGTAGAGCTCGTTGTGCAAAGCCAGCTTGCCGGTGAGCGGCGTGGCGATGCGGCTGGGGCACACGGCGTTGACCAGGATGTTGC
>DATMZP010000137.1:0-2460 GCA_035573595.1 Hyphomicrobiaceae bacterium | reverse complement strand
GCAACATCCTTAACGGGCTAGTGCGTTGTAATCATTGAGGCATTCGTGTGGCGTGCCGGGCGCGCGGGGCCAGCGCGTCAATTCCGGCGGATGCGGGACATCTCAGCGGTGACCTCGGCCAGCTCCAGGTCCACATCTACATTCACGCACTTCTTTTCCCGCATCGCCCGCTGCAGGGCGTAAGTGTGGGCACGCTCCCGGTCGTAGTCCTCGACCGCCTTGAGGCCCTTCTCGGACCCGCCGAACCAGCGTCCGAACAAGAGCGAAGCGGTGGGCGGCGGGGCGGACTGCTCGGCCATGGCCTTCGCCGGCAGGCCCTTGATGAGCTGGATGCGCCCCCAGATCTCCTTGTAGAGGACGTCGCAGGTCGCGTTCTGCTCGTGGCGCTCCAGCAGGTAGCTGCCGTCCGACTGCATGCCGAGCGAGCCCATGCAGCCCGCCAGCAGCCCAGCCAACAGCACTGCGCCGAGAACCATCCGCACGGACTTGACGGCCGCTCCCCCCCTGGAGGTAATGGCCGCCATGGGAGCGCCCAACTGTGGCGCGCCCATGTCGTGAACCATGTCGCCAGCCGTGCCCGGACGGGCGTGGGGTAGCCCACCGGTGTGTGGGCGCACTGCGCCTGCGCACCGGAGCCCTGTCGTCGTCCCTCTGTCGGCCACGCCTCGTCCCATGTCTTTCGCTGTCATCGACGGACGCCGCATCGAGTATGCCGCGATTCCCGGCGACGCGGGCGCGCGGCCCACCCTGGTGTTCCTGCACGAAGGCCTGGGCTCGGTGGCGTTATGGCGTGATTTCCCCCGTAGGGTTGCACGCCGCCTCAGCGCTCCGGCACTTGTCTACTCACGTTTCGGTTACGGTGCCTCCGACGGCCTCAACGCCGAGCGCACCCCGCGCTTCATGCACGAGGAGGCGCTCGACGTGCTGCCTGCGCTGCTCGACCGGCTGCAGATCGAGCGCCCGGTGCTGATCGGCCATTCCGACGGCGCCTCTATCGCCCTGATCCACGCCGCCGCCGCGGCGCGGCCGGTACGGGGCCTCGTCTGCCTGGCACCCCACGTCTTCGTGGAGCGCCTGTGCGTGGACAGCATCGCCAAGATCAGGCGGAGCTATTTCGAGACCGATCTCCGACAGCGGTTGGCGAAGTACCACGCCCGCGTGGACGACGCCTTTCTCGGCTGGGCCGACATCTGGCTCCGCCCGGAGTTCCTGGCCTGGTCGATCGAGGACCTGATGGACCGGATCGATCAGCCCCTGCTGCTGATCCAGGGGCGCGACGACGAGTACGGCACGCTGGCCCAGCTCGACCGCATCGAGGCGCGCGTCAAAGGCCCCATGTCCCGGTTCGTGCTCTCCGACTGCGGCCACTCCCCGCACCGCGACCAGGAGGCCGCGGCGCTGGATGCGATTGTGGGGTTCGTGGGCGGGCTGGGGTAGGCGGGACGAGTCTTGTTCTCGCCCTTCGGGATGCTCGGCAGCAGGTCTGATGGCTCCTGGGTCAGGCGAGTTGGCCCTCAATGATCGCCAGGGCGTGCTGATGATAGCGCTAGCCCTGGGCGGCGTGCTTGGCGACGAACTCGCGGGCCTCCTCGTCGTACTTGAATATCCGCAAGCCGAGGAAGGGGCGACTGAATGTATTGGCCTCGTCGTCGCGCTGGATCTCGACTCCGCGACCATCGCTAAACATGAGGCACCAACCTTCTTCGAGCGCCTGGCGCTGGTCGAAGGTACTCCAGCCCTTGTTGTCGAACGTCGTTGGATTGAGCCGATCAGGGACGTTCGGCAGCTCGATTCTGTCTGCAGTGGCGATGCGGCGGAGCACGCGTAGAACCTCGTCGGCGCGCGCCTTGTCCCATGCGGACTCTTTGCTAGCCTCATACGCGACGAGGGCTTTGCTCCACTCCTCGATAAGCCGCTCGCGCAGACGGTCGGCGTTCACGGGATGCCTCCTTGAGATTGAGCAATTGGGCGCGACGGCCGCCAGGAATTCTGAGATCCCTCTGGGCCATCGTTCCGATGGCAGCGCATCTAGCGCCGCGCGCAGCGGCGGTCAAGGATGGCGCGTAGCGCCACCCCGAAGGGGCTCGTCCTTGACCGTCGCGAGCACGGCGCAACAATCAGGCTGCCGGGACGAAGGCGACACCTAGGACAGGAAGACTTCGTTTCGATGGTAGTCGAGATATGCCCTCTGCTCCGGAAGGAAGCTGTCGGTCCGCCAGTCGGCAGGTGCCTCCGTCATGCCGGTCGCCTCGAAGACGAGCTGGTCGAAGCCAAGGCGTCGCAAGTCTTCGCGGTCGACCCTGCGAGAAATGCGAACTTTTCCCTCATCCTCGAAGCTGATGAAACCGCGGTCGAAGAGATGGTCCGCATCTGGCGTAAGAAGGAGCCCATTCATGCCATCGAGCCGCTCTTTGGCCGTCTCGCAGGAGCGCCACGGCTTGATGTGACCGGCCTTCAGCA
>DATMZP010000136.1:0-7356 GCA_035573595.1 Hyphomicrobiaceae bacterium | reverse complement strand
TGCCAGGCGCAGCTCGATCTGGACTAGGACGGACAGTGGCTGGGTGATGCGCTTTCACCAGGGAACGCCCTATGAGCCCTAGCGGCTCCCGGTCCTGCACGCCTTCCCAACGCTCGCCGTTTTGTGGCCTTCGGCCTGGTGGTCGCGGGCTGCGAAACGTTGGCCCGCCGGGCAAACCCGCTTAAGGTCGGTTGCAATCGCAATACGGAGGAGAGCCACCCATGGCGAGGGCAGTCGCGGTCGTGACAGGCGGAGCGAGCGGCATCGGCGAGGCCACGGCAAGGCGCCTGGCGGCCGACGGCTGCAGCGTGGCCATCGTGGATGTCAACGCGGCTGCCGGCGAGGCCGTGGCGGGTTCCATCGGCCAGGCGGCGCGGTTCTATGCCTGCGACGTGTCGGATGCCAAGGCGGTGGAGGACGTGGCGGCCAGGGTCGAGGCGGATCTCGGGCCGGCCGGCATCCTGGTCACCTCGGCGGGGCTCATTCCCAACACCGAGTCCATCATGGAGATGGACATGGCGGCCCACGACCGCATGTGGCAGGTCAACTACAACGGCACCGTGCACTGCGCGCGCGCCTTCGCCCGCCAGATGATCCCGCAAGGCAAGGGCGCCATCGTCACGCTGGGCTCCATCAACAGCCGGCTGCCGCTGCCGATTCCGGCCTACAACATGGGGAAAGCCGCCATCGAGCGGCTCACCCAGCTACTGGCGGTCGAGCTGGGCCGGCACGGCATCCGCGTCAACAGCGTGGGACCGACCTACGTGATGACACCGCCGTTGAGGGCCAAGGTGGCGGCGGGGCAGCGGGACATGAACAAGATCATGGGCCTGCACGCGCTGCCGCGGCTGCCGGAGCCGGCGGACATCGCCGATGCGATCGCCTTCCTCTGCTCCGACCAGGCCAGGGCCGTCACCGGCGTTCTCCTTCCGGTGGACGCCGGCTTCCTGGCGGCGGTGAGCTACCGCACCTACGCCGGCGGGGTGCCGTGGACGGAAGCGTAAGGGCGGAGTGCGCCGATGGCTGCGGATCGCCGCTTGCGCATCGCCGTGGCCGGGGCCGGCAGCATCGGCTGCTACATCGGCGGCTGCCTCGCGCTCGCGGGCCGCGATGTCACGTTGCTCTTGCGGCCGGCACTGGCGGAGGCGATCGCGCGGTACGGGCTGCGCGTCTCCGATCTTGACGGGGTGGACCGGGTGCTGGCGCCGTCGGCGGTGCGGCTGGCGACCGATCCGGCGGCGGCGTTCGCCGAGGCCGATGCCATCCTGGTCACGGTCAAGAGCGGGGCGACGGAGGCCATGGCGGGGCTCATTGCGGAGCATGCCGCATCCGGCGTCACGGTGGTGAGCCTGCAGAACGGGGTCGGCAACGTCGATGTGCTGCTGGCGCGGCTCGGCGGCATGGCGCGGGTGGTGCCGGGCATGGTGCCGTTCAACGTGGTGCAGACCCTCGCCCAGGGGCAGCCGGTACGGGTCCATCGGGCGACCAGCGGGACGGTGCAGATCGGTGCCGGTGCGGCGGGCTTGCGCGAGGCGCTCGCCGTCGAGGGCGTGGGGGTGGCCGAGAGCCGGGACATGGCCGGCGTGCTGTGGGGCAAGCTGCTGCTTAACCTCAACAACGCGCTGAATGCGCTGGCCGGCATTCCGCTGGCGGCGGAGCTCGGCGACAAGCGCTGGCGGCGGCTGCTGGCGCGGCAGATCGAGGACGGGCTCAAGGTGCTCAAGGCGGCCGGCATCCGGCCGGCGCGCATCGAGGGCGTTCCGCCGGGAGCTGTTCCGCGCATCCTGAGGCTCCCCGATTGGCTGTTCCGGCGCGTGGCGGCCTCCATGCTGGCCATCGACCCGGAGGCGCGCTCCTCCATGTGGGAGGATCTGGAGCGGCGCCGGCCGACCGAGATCGATCACCTGCAGGGGGCGATCCTGCGGCTGGCCGGCAAGACGGGTGTGCGGGTGCCGCTGACCGAGCGTATCGTGCGGCTGGTGAAGGAAGCGGAAGCGGCGCGGTTGGGCTCGCCGCGGCTCACGCCCGAGCGGGTCTGACACCTTCGGGGGAGGAGAACGAACATGGATGCCGATGCGATCGTGGTCGGCGGCGGGCTGGCGGGGCTGGTGGCGACGGCCGAGCTGCTCGACGCCGGCAAGCGCGTGATCCTGCTCGATCAGGAGCCGGAGCAGTCGCTGGGCGGGCAGGCGTTCTGGTCGTTCGGCGGGCTCATGCTCGTCGATTCGCCCGAGCAGCGCCGGCTCGGCATCCGCGACAGCTACGACCTGGCGCTGCAGGACTGGATGGGCTCGGCCGGGTTCGACCGCCCCGAGGATCTCTGGCCGCGGCGCTGGGCCGAGGCCTACGTCGCCTTCGCGGCGGGCGAGAAGCGGGGGTGGCTGCACAAGATGGGCCTCAGATGGTTCCCCATCGTGGGTTGGGCAGAGCGCGGCGGATATTTGGCCACCGAGCACGGCAATTCGGTGCCGCGCTTCCATGTCACCTGGGGCACGGGGCCGGCCATTATTGCACCTTTCGTTGCCAGGGTGCGCGAGGGTGCCAAGGCGGGCCGCGCGTCGCTGCGCTTCCGGCATCGGGTGAACGCGCTGACCCAGAGCGCAGGCGTAGTGGACGGCGTGGTCGGCGAGGTGCTGGAGCCGAGCGGGGTGGAGCGGGGGGCGCCGTCGTCGCGCACCGTTGCGGGGGAATTCGCCCTGAGGGCGCAGGCGATCGTCGTCACCGCCGGCGGCATCGGCGCCAATCACGACCTGGTGCGGGCGAGCTGGCCGAAAAGGCTGGGCGAGCCGCCCGCGCACATGCTGTCGGGCGTGCCGGACCATGTGGACGGCCGCATGCTGGGGATCGTCGAGGCGGCCGGCGGCAACATCATCAACCCGGACCGCATGTGGCACTACACGGAGGGCATCACCAACTTCGCGCCGATCTGGAGCCGGCACGGCATCCGCATCCTTCCCGGTCCGTCGTCGCTATGGATCGACGCCACGGGCAAGCGCCTGCCCGTGCCGCTGTTCCCGGGCTTCGACACGCTGGGCACCCTGGCACACCTGCGCAGGACCGGCTACGACTGGTCGTGGTTCATCCTGACGCAGAAGATCATCGCCCGCGAGTTCGCCTTGTCGGGCTCGGAGCAGAACCCGGACCTGACAGGCAAGAGCATATTGAAGGTGCTCGGGCGGCGGCTTGGTGTGCCGAGCCCGGTGGACGCCTTCAAGAAGCAGGGTGTGGATTTCATCGTGCGCAAGACCTTGCCGGAGCTGGTGGCCGAGATGAACGCCCGGGCTGGCGCGCCGTTGATCGACGGGGCGGCGCTGGAGCGCGAGATTGCGGGGCGCGACCGCGAGATCGAGAACCCCTACACCAAGGACGCCCAGGTGACGGCGCTGCGCGGCGCCCGCAACTACGTCGGCGACAAGCTGATCCGCGTGGCGACGCCGCATCGCTTGCTGGACCCCAAGGCGGGACCGCTGATCGCCGTGCGCTTGTGGGTGCTGACGCGCAAGACGCTGGGCGGTCTGCAGACCGACCTGTCGGGGCGCGTGCTGCGGGCGGATGGGGAGCCGCTGGGCAACGTGTTTGCTGCCGGCGAGGTGGCAGGGTTCGGCGGCGGCGGGATGCACGGGTACCGCGCGTTGGAGGGGACGTTCCTCGGCGGGTGCCTGTTCTCGGGGCGCGTGGCGGGGAAGGGGGCGGCGGGAGGAGTAGGCTGATCGCAGCGCATCTGCCGATCGACGGGACGATTTGCGCAGGACCGGAGACGGTTGCAGGATAGGGTCGATGCCTGCCGTATGTCACTCCACGCTGCAATCCGGTACGTCTTGCTCGTCGCCATGTTCCAGAACCTGCGTACAAGCACCAAGCTCCTCATTCTATGCTCGACGTTCTCGATCTCCATTGGCGTTACCGTCTATGGGCTCGTCACGGAAAAGCTGATCGCAATCGACTTCGCCCGCCAGGAGCTTACGGGGAGCCGATACTTGCGGGCCGTCCGAGCCGTCTACCAGGAGATATTTGCGGTGTGGTCGGACGAGGTCGCCGGGCGCGCGCATGCGTCGGTCGACACGGTCGCGCAGGCGCTTGCCGACGCCGAGGCCGAGACCGGCGGGGCATTCCAGACGGCGGCCCTCGCAAAGTCGGTTGCGGTCGCGCTGCATGAGCGTGGGGTGGCCGCTGCGGAGGAGCGTCGGCTGGATGCCATAGTCCTCGATGCGTTGTCCAAGGCGCAAGCGTTAGCCGCGCGCATCGGCGACGACTCCAACCTGGCCTTGGATCCGGACCTCGACACGTACTATGTCCAGAGCATTATCATCCGCAAGCTGCCGACGCTTCTCCGCCGCTTGAGCGAGGTGCAGGAATCCTTCGAGATGAGCGTCAGGGCCGGGTCGCCGCCACTGGCGCGCGAGGGGCGTCTTCCTGTCCTGGCAAGCCTGCTGCGATCGACGGCCGCCGAGGTGAGGGAGGAGATAGAGTGCGCCTACCGCGGCAACCGGGACGGCAACCTGAGGAACGCCGTCGAGGCCGAGATCTCCGCCATGATCCTGGGCCTGAGCTCCTATCTCGAGGTGGTGAGCATCAGCATGCTCGGCGTCGACGCCAGGGATGCGGTCGGCTACGACCGGCTGCACGAGAGCGCCGTACGGCAGGTGATCGGCACTTGGACCGTCGCCCAGGCCGAGCTCGACCGTCTGCTGCAGCGGCGGATCGACAGCATGTTTGGGCGGATGGCGCTGGAACTCTTCCTGATCGGTGCGTTTGCCGGCATCAGCATTGTCATTGCCGTCCTCACGCACCGGCATATCGTGCGGCCCCTGGAGCGGCTGGAGGCGGTCGCATCCACCGTGCGCCAGACCAGGGACTACAGCCTCCGCGCCGAGCACGGCAGCCAGGACGAGATCGGCCGGGTCACCGTCGCTTTCAACGACATGCTTGCCGAGCTCGCCGCTGCGCGCATGCGCGAGGCCAACGAGCGCGCGGAGTTCGCGCGTGTCGCCCGCCTGACTGCGGCGGGCGAGATGGCGGCCTCGATCGCGCACGAGGTGAGCCAGCCCCTGGCGGCCATCGTAACCAGCGGCAATGCGGGCCTGCGCTGGCTCACCAACCCCACGCCCGATCTCAACAAGGTGCAGGCCGCCCTGCAGCGGATCGTCAGGGACGGGGGGCGGGCAGGCGATATCGTCGGCGGCATCCGGGCGATGTTCAAGAAGGACGCCCAGGAGAGGATGCCGCTCGATGTCGGCGGGCTGGTCACGGACGTTGTCGCCCTGCTGGATAGCGAGTTGCGAAGCGAGCAAATCTCGGTACAACTTGAACGTGCGATGGACGTGCCCGGCGTCCTCGCCAATCGGGTGCAACTGCAGCAGGTCCTCTTGAACTTGATAGCGAATGCGATTGATGGCATGCGCACGGTTGTTGATCGGCCGCGGTTGTTGCGGATCGGCGTGGGGGCGGGCGGACCGGACGGTGTGGTCGTTCGCGTGGCGGACACAGGGACGGGCATCGATCCGGCGGTGAGAGATCGCATCTTCGATCCGTTCGTCACCACAAAAGCCGGCGGCATGGGGCTGGGGCTGTCGATCTGCCGGTCGATCGTCGAGGCGCATGGGGGGCACATGTCGGTGTCGGCCGCCGCTCCGCATGGGAGCGTCTTTCAATTTGCGCTGCCTCAGTCGAGCGACGGCGGAGCGTGATGACCGGCAACGGCGAAGCGCAAGCAGTGGTCCTTGTCGTCGACGATGACGAGTCCTTGCGCCAATCGCTGGCAGACCTGTTCGCCACCGTGGGCTTGCGGGTCGAGACATTCGGCTCCGCGGCGGATTTCGTGCGCGACCGCGTCCCGGACGGGCCTAGCTGCCTCGTTCTCGACGTCCGCTTGCCCGGATTGAGCGGACTGGACTTTCACGCTGAGCTCGCCAGGGCGGGCATGCATCTGCCTGTCATCTTCATCACGGGCCACGGCGACATCCCGATGAGCGTCAAGGCAATGAAGGCGGGAGCGGTGGAGTTTCTGACCAAGCCGTTCCGCGACCAAGACCTGCTCGATGCCGTCCAGCGCGCGCTTGAGCTGGATCGGGTGCGGCGGGAGCGGCAGAAGCCGGTGGCGGAATTGCTGGCTCGCTTCGAGTCCTTGACTCTGCGCGAGCAGGAGGTGATCGGACTCGCCGGCGCGGGTCTGATGAACAAGCAGATTGCCGGCAAGCTCGGTTTGGCCGAGATCACGGTCAAGGTGCACCGAGGCAACGCCATGCGGAAGCTCGGCGCAAGGTCGCTGGCGGATCTGATCAGGATCGCGCAGACCCTGGGCCTCGATCGACCACAATGATGCGAAGGTAAACCCGGGTATAGCTTCCCACGCTCTCCGACCGTCCCTATTTGTCGTCGAGAAGCTCTGGAGCGACCGAGGAACGCTGCTTGTCCACTCTTCCCCTGATCTCGATTGTGGACGACGACGGGTCTGTCCGCGAGGCGACGGCGGACCTCATGGAGGCGCACGGCTATGCGGCTGCGGCGTTCGCGTCGGCCGAGGAATTCTTGCAGTCTGAGCAGGTTCGCACGACCTCCTGCGTGGTCACCGACGTGCGTATGGCCGGGCTGAGCGGCGTCGAGCTGCAGCGCCGTCTGACCAATGTCGAGCCCCGGATTCCCGTCATATTCCTCACGGCATTTCCAGAGGAGCATTTGCGGGCAGCCGCGCTCAAGGGGGGTGCGCGCGGCTTCTTCACCAAGCCGGTCAACGAGAGCTCCCTGCTTCTTTGCATCGAGAGGGCGCTCGGAAGGTCGTAGTGCCATCGCACCGCAGCGATACCGCGCGCCGGGATGCGGCGCGCGTCCTCGCGGAGGCATGGCCGGCTCCATTTCGCGGTCCGTGTGCCCACGTGTCCGCCTGCGCCCGGGACAGCATTCCGCCGCGGCCCGAAGATCGTCTTGCTGCGGGATGTTTGGCCGCGCATCCGGTCTCCGCATGGTGGAGGTGCCAGCGTCAATCTAGACTCACGGATAGGATCGTCATCGATTCCGATATCGCCCGGAAACACACGCACAATCGATAACATTGAACTCATAACGGATCATTTGCGGCAATGCACTGGGGCGAATCCAGACGATCCGCCGCGAAACTGTGCCGATCGCGCGTACCTGTGCAGGCGGAACGCCTTTGACCCGAGCAGCACAGGGAGCAGGCTTTGATCACGAATAGACCGTTGCGGAAGGCGCTTTATTTGCAAGTGCGAGACATGCTGGCGGAGCGGATCGCCCGCCGAGAGTGGAAACCGGGCTTCGTCGTTCCCAACGAGGGCGAGTTGGCGCGAGAGCTTGGAGTCAGCGCAGGAACTGTGCGCAAGGCGCTCGACCTGATGGAGG
>DATMZP010000135.1:0-2012 GCA_035573595.1 Hyphomicrobiaceae bacterium | reverse complement strand
TTCCTTCAGCGTCTCGTTGCCGCTGCTCTGGACCAGCGCCTGCACCACCGCCGAGAACTGCGGCAGGAACAGGCGGTCGGCGAATTGAATGATCAGGCCGCCGAGGAGCACGCCGGTGATATTGCCGAGACCGCCCAGGATGACCATACACAGCAGCATCACCGAGACGTCGAAGCGGAAGCTCTCCGGGAAGATCGCGCTGACGTAGGCCGCGTAGAAGGCCCCGGCGAAGCCGCTGAACATCGCGCCCATCGAGAAGGCCAGCAGCTTGGTGCGTACGATATCGATCCCCATCGACTCGGCGGCCAGCTCGTCCTCGCGCAGCGCCTCGATGGCGCGCCCGATCCGCGAGCGGCGAAGCTGGAGGAAGAACAGCAGCAGCACGGCCACGGCGATGGCCACGCCAAGCGGCGTGGTCGCCTGCGGGATGCCGCCGAGTCCGGACGCCGCCCCCGTCGGCTCGAAGTTCAGGAAGAAGATGCGGACGATCTCGCCGAACCCCATGGTGAGGATCAGCAGATAGACGCCCTTGATCCGCAGCGCCGGAAAGCCCACCGCCAGGCCGGCGAGGGCGGCCAGCAGCCCGCCCGCGGCCAGCGCCAGCGGGAACGGCACGCCGTACCAGGTGGTGAGCACGGCGGAGGCATAGGCACCGATGGCCATGAACCCGCCCTGACCCAGCGAGAGCAGGCCGGCCGAGACGGGCAGGGAGAGGCTCAGCGCGAGCACGGTGTTGATGCCCAGGAAGATCAGCACCGACTCCGTGTACTGGTCGATCACACCCGCGCCTCGACGGACTCCGCCGAGCCGAACAGCCCCTGCGGCCGGAAGAGCAGGATGGCGATCATCATCGCGAACGCAAAGGCGTCGCGATACGACGAGGCGAGGTAGGCGACGCTGAGCACCTCGATCACGCCCAGGATCATGCCGCCCACCATGGCGCCGTGGATATTGCCGAGGCCGCCGATGAGCATGATGGCCAGGCCCTTCACGCCCATGTCGACGCCCATGAACGGCGAGATTGCGTTGAACGAGAGCCCGACCAGCACGCCCGCCACGCCGCCCAGGCCCGAGGCGATGGCGAAGGTGAGCAGGATGATGCGCGAGGTGTTGATGCCGAGCAGGCGCGCCGTCAGCAGGCTCTCGGCCGTAGCCCGCATAGCCATGCCCAGCCGCGTGCGGGCGACGAACAGGTGCAGCGTCACCATCAGGACGAGGGCGACACCGAGGATGAGGAGCTGGACGGATGTCACCGCCACCGGACCCAGGCGGAACGTCACCGGCTCGAGGCGATGCGGAAAGCCGACCAGCTCGCCGCCGAACAGGCGCGTGGTCACCTCCTGCAGCACGATGCCGACGCCGATGGTGCTGATCATCGGCGCCAGGAAGTGGCCGCCGCGCGCGCGGATCGGGCGGAACGCGACCAGCTCGATGAGCATCCCGAGCAGGGCGGTCCCGAGCAGCGCGCCGATCAGCGCCGGGATCACGCCGGCGCCCGTCCACAGGACGACGTAGAGGCCGATGAAGGCCCCGATCATGAACACCTCGCCGTGGGCCAGGTGCACGAGGTGCAGCACGCCGAACACGAGCGTGTAGCCGATAGCGATCAGCGCGTACGTGCTCCCCAGCATCACGCCGTTGACGAGCTGCTGCAGGAGCACGGCTCAGCGCACCAGCTCGAACCTGCCATTCTTCACGACGAGCACGAACGGCTCCAGCACCGCGTCGCCGTCCGCGTTGATCGCGATGTTGCCCGTGATCCCCGGGTAGCCCTTGACGGCCGTCCAGCAATCCTTCAGCTTGTCACGGTCCTTGGCCAGGTCGTCGGGCTGGTTGGTGACGCCGCCCTTCTCGATGCACTGCTTGGTGATGAAGAGGCTGTCGTAGATGAGGCTTGCCGCGTTGTTCGGCGTCTTGCCGCTCTTCTTGTACTCGGCCACCCAGGCGGCCACCTTCGGATCCGGGTTGTCGGCCCAGAACGGGTTCACCACCATCACGCCCTCGCCGGCGGG
>DATMZP010000134.1:0-2215 GCA_035573595.1 Hyphomicrobiaceae bacterium | reverse complement strand
GAACCAGGCCGGCGCCTCGCGCGTCACCTGCGCCTTGGAGGCATCGAAGCCGAGCTCGGCCAGGAGCGCGGCCACGTCCGCCTTGGCGTCGTAGAGGCCCGCCTCCGGCGCCGACCCCGCCCAATGGCGGCCGGCACCGGTGAGCGTCGCCGCCCCGGCGCGCACGCCGGCGGCGGCGATGTATTGCTCCTCGGGTGAGTCGCCGCGATAGGCCTGGCCCACCTCGAACAGTCCCAGGTCGGCAAAGCCGCGGTTGCGGTTTCGCTGCACGGCGGCGAGCAGGCCGGGCAACAAGCTCGGCCGCATCGACGACATCTCCGTCGAGATCGGATTGGCCAGCTCCAGCGCATCCTGGCCGCCGCCGAAGGCCTGCGCCGTGGGGCGCGGGATGAACGACCAGGTGATGGCCTCCACCAGCCCGCGGCCCGCCAGCACGCGCCGGGCGCGGCGCACGCGCATCTGCGTCCCGGTCAGCACCGGCTCGGCGACGCCGCTGAGCCTCGGCATCGGCGCCGCGGGCACCTTGTCGAGCCCGGCGATGCGCACGATCTCCTCCACCAGGTCAGCGGCCCCGTGGATATCCGGGCGCCAGCTCGGCGCCTTCGCCTTCACGGTGCCACCCTTGCCCTCGATGGCGAAGCCCAGCGCCTCCAGGGTGCCGCGCATCTGCTTCTCGGGCAGCCTGATGCCGGCAAGCTTCTCCACCTGGGAGAACGAGAAGCTGACGACGGTCTTCGTCACGGGCGGGGCGCCGGCCAACTTGGCCCTGGACGGAGCGCCGCCGGCTGCCTCCAGCATCAGGGCGGTGCCGAGGTCGAGGCCCGGCAGGATGAAGGCGGGGTCGACGCCGCGCTCGAAGCGGTAGCGCGCGTCGCTGACGATGCCGGCCTTGCGACCCGTGGCGGCGGTGCGCAGCGGATCGAAATAGGCGCACTCGATGAGGACGTTGCGGGTCTCGGCGGTGGTGCCGGTGTCCTCGCCGCCCATGATGCCGCCGAAGCCCAGCACGGCGCGCTCATCCGCGATCACGCACATGGTCTCGTCGACCGCATAGGTCTTGCCGTCGAGCGCGAGGAAGCTCTCGCCCTTGCGGCCGAGGCGGGCGCGGATGGCGCCTTCCAGCCTGTCGGCGTCGTAGACATGGAGCGGCCGGCCGCGGTCGAGGCTCATGAAGTTGGTCACGTCCACCAAGGCGTTGATGGGCCGCAAGCCCACCGCCTTGAGGCGCTGCTGCATCCAGGCCGGCCCCGGGCCGTTTTTCACACCGCGGATGTAGCGACCGGCGAAGCACGGACAGGCGTCGGCCACGTCCCTGGCGAATTCGAGCCTGATGTCGATGGGGCAGTCGAAATCGCCCTCGACGCCGGTGAGCTTCCGCTCCGGCTTCAGCCTGCCGAGCCCGGCCGCCGCCAGGTCGCGGGCGATGCCGCGCACGCCGGTGCAGTCGGGCCGGTTGGGGGTGAGCTTCACGTCGAGTACCGGGTCGGAAAGGCCCAGCACGTCGGCGTAGCGCTGACCGAGCTTGTCGCCGAACGATGCGTCGAGCTCGATGATTCCCTTGTGGTCGTCGGAGAGCTCCAGCTCCTTCTCCGACACCAGCATGCCGGCCGACACCACGCCGCGCACCGGCTTTGCCTCCAGCGTGATGCCGGTGCCGGGGATGTAAGTGCCGATGGGCGCGAACACGCCGATCATGCCGGACTTGGCGTTGGGCGCGCCGCATACGACCTCGACGACACCCGTGCCGGTATCGACCTGGCACACGCGCAGGCGGTCGGCATTGGGGTGCGGCTTCGCCTCCAGGACTTTGGCGATGGTGAAGGGCGCAAGCGCCTTGCCTGGGTCGTCGACGCTCTCGACCTCCAGCCCCATGGCGGAGAGCTTGTCGGCCAGCGCCTCGACCGGAACGTCGGTGTCGAGATGGTCCTTGAGCCAAGCGAGCGTGAATTTCATGGCGTAGCCTCATCGGCCGTTGACGTAGGGTGCAATAAGGCGATAGCCGCATTGCACCGATGCTTGCTCCAATCCGCGCGGATCGGTGCAATACGGGCTAACGCCCTATTGCACCCTACGATCGTGCTCAGCCCGACAGCCCGCCGGCCAGCGACGGCATATCGAGCGCGGTGAAGCCGTAGTGCCGGAGCCAGCGCAGATCGGCGGAGAACATGTCGCGCAGGTCGGGGATGCCGTACTTCAGCATCGTGATGCGGTCGAG
>DATMZP010000133.1:0-5218 GCA_035573595.1 Hyphomicrobiaceae bacterium | reverse complement strand
CGTCTTGTGGCTCTCCGTCCTGTTCTCGATGATCGTCTCCATCGTCGCGGTGTCGAACATCCTGCTGTCCACCTCGATCGACTTCCACTGGCTCTTCCGGATCGAGGACAGCACCTATCTGCCGCAGAGATTTGAGCTGCTCGGCAGCGACTTCGAGACCAAGACGGTCCTCAACAAGTTCGTGTTCAGCGTGCTGTCGTGCGCCATCGGCTACGCCATCATGTGGTTGTTCTACCACACGGAATACGCGCAATTTCAGCGCAACAACGGCCAGCAGATGAACAATTTCCTCCAGGCCTATCTGGACAGCATCAGCATCTACTTCAGCCAGATCTCGGCGAACGCCGTGGAAACCGTGGCGCAGGAGAGGGAGGCGCCCGAGATGAAGCGCGACACTGTGCTGTGGATGACGAGCCTGCAATGGATGGCGTTCAGGGCCTTCTTCATCGAGTGCTACTTGCGCAACGTGCTTTTCCAGATCCACCGGAACTGCAGCTACTATGTGCTTCTCATTCCCATCGCCTTCATCGCCGCCATGCTGACGGTCGCTTACCTGTTCGGCATCCAGCAGTTCAATCTGCTGTCGCTGCAAGCCGAGGTATACCAGCAGAATGGCTTCTACCTGTTCTTTCTGGTTCTGCTGTTCGCCTGCTACGGATACCTACGGGATTCGCTCGCGTTCATCTGGCAATCGCTGTTCACGGAGGGCGACGGGCCGGCGGAGGCACGCTCCGGCCGATGGACCAAGTTTCGAGACCTGAATATGCAGGGTTCCATCACCCGCACGCTCGATGCCTACGTCGATTCCCTTGACCGGTGGCGCAGCATGATGAAATCGCGGGGCTGATTGGCTAGCTGGTGTCAGACCCTGCGGGCCTAGCTAGAGGGTCTGACCCCTTTCGCGTGAATTCTGCTATGCTGTGGCGCCCATGGGCAGGGGCTGTGGGCCCACGGGCAGGGAAAGCCAATCGTACGGGGAGGTCTTCTTCATGAGGGGTGTTGCTTGGGCGGTCGGTCTGGCCACGGTGTTGCTTGTCGGCGCGGCAGGGGCTGCCAGCGCGCAGCTCGCCGTCTCGGCCAACGATGCCAAGGTCAAGCTGATCAACGGCAAGGTCGAGGTTCGCAAGGACCCGCCGGCCGACACTCTCACCTTCATCGACCTGCGCGCCACGCCGCCCAAGGTGGTCGCCGAGATCGAGGCGCCGGCAAGCGTGGTGGGACCGCCCATCAGCGTCGCCATCTCTCCCAAGGAGGACATTGCGCTCGTCACCAGCGCCACGCGGATCGATCCGGAGAAGCCCGGCGACCAGGTGCCGGACGACAAGCTCACCGTCGTCGACCTGTCGCCGCTCAAGCCCGGCTTCCTCAAGAAGCTCCTGTCCAAGGGGCCGCTGCCGGCACCCAAGGTGGTCGCCACCCTGCAGGCCGGCAAGGGCGCCGCCGGCGTCTCGATCAACAAGGACGGCACCCTCGCGCTGGTCGCCAACCGCGCCGAGGGCACCGTCTCGGTATTCAGCATTGCGGGCACCGCCGTCTCGCCCGCCGGCAAGGTTACGGTGGGCGGCGAGAAATCGGGCCCCAGCGGCGTCGTCTTCACGCCGGACGGCAAAAGCGCGCTCGTCACCCTCGATGCCGACAACAAGATCGTGATGCTGTCGGTGGAGGGTACCAAGGTGGAGCTTGGCAAGCGCGCGATCGCCGCCGGCCTGCGTCCCTATGGCATCGACGTGACGCCCAAGGGCGAGGTGGCGGTGGTGGCCAACATCGGCGTGGGTGGCGGCGACGCCGACACCGTCAGCGTCATCGACCTCAAGCTCAACCCGCCGCGCGTGGTCGCCACCTACACCGTGGGCCAGACGCCGGAGGGCATCAAGCTGTCGCCCGACGGCAAGTACGTGGCCGTCACCGTCATGAACGGCACCAACAAGCCGCTGGACTCTCCGTTCTTCAACGGCAGCGGCATCCTGCAGGTGTGGACCCGCAACGGCACACACCTCGTCAAGACGGCCGAGATGCCGGTGGGCAAATGGTGCCAGGGCATCGCCTGGGCCGGCAACGGCCGCACCCTGCTGGTGCAGTGCATGGTCGAGGAGGAGATCGTGGTCGCCCGCTTCACCGGCCGCGCGCTGGAACGGGCGGGCTCCATCAAGACCAAGGGCGGCCCCGCCGGCATCCGCACCGCCGAGCCGTAGCCGTCGGTCTTGCGGGGCGCGGCGGTTGGCACCCGAGCGGCGCGACCGCCGCGTGTTGGCGCGGCGGCTCGGCCGGTCTAGAACGCCGCCATGACGCTGCGCCGCTACATCCGGCCGGTTGGCCGTCTCCCCGTCAAGGCTGCCGCGGCCGGCCCGGCCTTCGGGCTTGCGGTCGCGGGGCGAGCCGACCTGATCTTCGCCGCCGCCGAGCTCACCGAGCGCGAGGGCGAGGCGGTCCGCCGCCGGATTGCCGCCGCGGCCGATCTCGCGGGTGGCGCAGGCGAAGATTGGGCGGCCTCGCTGCAGCGGCTCCAGCGGCCCCGCCCGCCCATCGCCGGCCTCGCCATGGATCGGCCCCGCCTCATGGGGATCGTCAACGTCACGCCGGACAGCTTCTCCGACGGCGGACGGTGGCTCGATCCGGGCACGGCCGTCGCGCACGGCCTGCAGCTGGAGGCCGAGGGGGCCGATATCCTCGACATCGGCGGGGAATCGACGCGACCGGGCGCCGAGCCGGTGGTTGCCGAGGAGGAGCTGCGCCGCGTCATGCCGGTCGTGGCGGCCCTCGCCAGGCAGGTGCGCGTGCCCATCTCCATCGATACCCGTAACGCCGAGGTCATGCACCGCGCCGCCGATGCCGGGGCGCGCATCATCAACGACGTGGCGGCGCTGGGGCATGACCCTTGTGCCTTGCGGGTCGCGGCCGAGAGCGGGCTGCCTGTGGTGCTCATGCACGCCCAGGGCGACCCGCGCACCATGCAAATCGACCCGCGCTACGACGATGTGGTGCTCGATGTCTACGACTGGCTGGAGGCGCGCATTGCCGCCTGCGAGGCCGCCGGCATCGCCCGCGACCGCATCGTCGTGGATCCGGGCATCGGCTTCGGCAAGACCCGCGATCACAACCTGGCGCTCATCGGCTCGCTCGGCATCCTTCATGGCCTCGGCTGCCCCATCCTGCTCGGCGCCTCGCGCAAGAGCTTCGTGGGCCGTCTCTCCGGCGGGGCGCCGGCGGCCGGGCGCATGCCAGGCTCGGTCGCCGCGGCGCTCCTGGGCGCCGCCCAGGGCGTGCAGGTCCTGCGCGTCCACGACGTGGCGGCGACCCGGCAGGCGCTGGCGGTGTGGGAGGCGGCCCAGGATGGGGCCAGACCAGGGCCAGACCCCGGGCCAGACCCCTCGCATCGAACGTCGAGGCAGAATACGGAAGCGGGAGGCGAGGGGTCTGACCCCATTTCCCCGTAGCCAGATAGCCGATAGATCTCGCTTCAAAGTTGTGCAATCTTTGGTCACAGCTTTTGAAGTCCGGTTCCCCGTCGACACCCGGCACGATGCGTTAAGGTCGCGCGTAGCCTTGTCGTTCCGCTGCCTTTACCCATGGGGCAGAGACCGGGCACAGTCGAGCGCGGTTAAGATGGCACGAGCCCCCGAGGCTTTCACTACGGCTGCCCCCCAGGCTGACCTCAAGGATCCCAGGGCTGACACATGGCGCGCAAATATTTCGGGACCGACGGCATCCGTGGTCTGGCCAACCGGCACCCCATGACCTCCGAGGTTGCCCTCAAAGTGGGCATGGCGGCCGGCAAGCTGTTCTCCAAGGACGACGGCCGGCTGCACCGGGTCGTGATCGGCAAGGATACGCGGCTCTCGGGCTACATGATCGAATCCGCCCTGATGTCGGGCTTCACCGCCGTCGGCATGGAGGTCTTCCTCCTGGGTCCGATGCCGACGCCCGCGGTGGCGATGCTGACGCGCTCGCTCCGGGCCGATGTCGGCGTGATGATCTCTGCGTCCCACAACGCCTACAAGGACAACGGCATCAAGCTGTTCGACCCCGAGGGCTACAAGCTCTCCGACGAGGCCGAGGCCGAGATCGAGGCGCTGATGGCCGCCGACAGCGCCACCCTGCTGGTCCATCCCGACCGCATCGGCCGCGCCTGGCGGCTGGAGAGCGCGCGTGAGCGCTACGTCGAGTTCGTCAAGCGCACCCTGCCGCGCGAGATGCGCCTCAACGGCCTCCGGGTGGTGATCGACTGCGCCAACGGCGCCGCCTATCAGGTGGCCCCGGCGGTGCTGTGGGAGGTGGGCGCGGAGGTGGTCAAGATCGGTGTCGAGCCCGACGGTCTCAACATCAACGCGGGCTGCGGGTCCACCGCCCCGGAGACCCTCTGCGCCAAGGTGCGGGAGATGCGGGCCGACATCGGCATCGCGCTCGACGGCGACGCCGACCGGGTGGTGATCGTGGACGAGAAGGGCCGCATCGTCGACGGCGACCAGATCATGGCCGTGATCGCCGAGAGCTGGCACCGCACCGGCAAGCTGGCGGCCGGCGGCGTGGTGGCCACCGTCATGTCCAACCTGGGCCTGGAGCGCTACCTCGGGGGCCTCGGCCTCAAGATGGAGCGCACGCCCGTCGGCGACCGCTACGTCGTGGAGCACATGCGCAAGCACGGCTACAACGTGGGCGGCGAGCAGTCGGGCCACATCGTGCTGTCCGACCACACCACGACCGGCGACGGCCTGATCGCCGCACTCCAGGTGCTGGCCGTGGTGGTGGGGACGGGCCAGCCGGTGAGCGAGGTCTGCAAGCGCTTCGAGCCGGTCCCGCAGCTGTTGCAGAACGTCCGCTACGCCGACGGCGCGCCCCTGGAGGACGCCACGGTCAAGAGCGCCATCGACGCCGGCAAGGTGCGGCTCGGCCAGAGCGGCCGGCTGCTGGTGCGCCCCTCCGGCACCGAGTCCGTGATCCGGGTGATGGCGGAGGGCGACGACGAGGTGCTGGTGCGCCAGGTCGTGGGCGACATCGCCGAGGCCGTCCGCAGTGCGGCCCTGCAGGCCGCCGGGTAGGCGCAAGGCAGCGCGGCATCCATGCCCCTGCAAGGCGGTCCTGAGCGCCCCGGCCGATCGCCCGCCATCTCCGGACGGCCGGCCAAGCGCTCCTTCACCATCGGCGGCCATCGCACGTCGATCTCGCTGGAGGCCGCCTTCTGGGACGCCCTCAAGGCTGCCGCCGCCGAGGAGGGCGTGCC
>DATMZP010000132.1:0-2651 GCA_035573595.1 Hyphomicrobiaceae bacterium | reverse complement strand
CGATTGACTCGGCGTAGGCGGAACCGGTGCCGTAGCCGGCCGACCATTTGCCTGCGGGCTTGCCGAGCCGGAACAGCAGGTCGGCGGCTTGCCCCGCCTCTCGGTACGCGTCTGGATCGGAAGTCCAATCCTCATCGGGCTTGCGGTTCTTGATGAACATCGTGGTCGCTGCCGCCCCCTGCATCGCGATACCAATCGCGAGGAGAAGCCCGGCAGTCCGGCCGCCGAAGGCCAGGCTCAGCACCTCAGGCAGCAGGTCGGATCGATCAAACGACCGCTCCAGTCGGAACTCAGCTTCCTGACTCTGTGAGCGACCGCCCTGTTCAGCAGCGAAGTCGAGCTGCCGCTTCAATTCCGGCGTCATGCGCAAGCTCAAGGCGACGCGCTCCCCAAGCTTGGGTTCGCGCTTAGGCGGCCCCCCGATTTTGCGTCGGCTGGTTGGCGCCTTCGCCGAGGGCGGTCGCTTCGCTTTCGCCACGTCTCACCTCGCCCTGCATCGTCCTGTTGATTGTTGGTTTATCCGTAAACCACCCCCTTGCGCGTGTCCACCGGGTATGCAATGTGGTCCACGAACATGATTGGTTTGCCGGTAAACCACGACGAGGAAAGCAATGGCTGCGAATGCCACAAACCGGGGTGAGGAGGCCAGTTGCCTAACCATCTCTGTCATAGAGGCCGGAAAGCGCCTTGGGCTCGGGAAGCAGGCGTCTTACGACGCGGCACACCGCGGGGATCTGCCGGTCATTCGGATGGGCAGGCGACTGCTGGTGCCGGTCGCCGCCTTCGAGGCCATGCTGGCCATCAAGAGTAAACGGGAGATCGTTGCCGGCGAACTGGTGCGGCGGCTCCAGCGCGACGAGCCGGGAAGCGCCTGATGCCTCCCCTCCCCCAATCGGACCGCGCCGCCCGCGCCGCCGACCTGGTGCTCGGCCACCCGCTCGCTCAGGATTTCAGCTTCCGGGCGACCAGCGCACTGGTCGACATCGCCCGCGGCAGCACGTGCATCGCGCCCGACGACGCGGAGCTGCTCGTGCACTTGGCACTGCAGGCGGTGGTGACGGCCGAGGTCGTGGCCAGCCGGGAGATGCGCACGTGACCAAGCTCTCGCGCCAGCCGGACGGCAGCTACTGCGGCACCTACAAGGACATCGAGATCACCGTGCGCAAGGAGACGGTGGCCACGCGTTCCAAGCACAACAAGCGCTGGGTGGCGCGTAGCGCCGGTTACCAGCCAGGCGCAGGCGACACTCGTGCCGATGCGGTGCGCCGGCTCTGTCGGATCGTCGACATGGAGGCTGTAGGCATCCCCGAGTTGGACTGGCTGCTGGAGCGATGGACGGAGGAGGTCAAGGCCATCGTCTCGCGCCTGGACGACAAGGATGCGGTGGCACGCATGAAGCTGGAGGATCTGCAGTGGGAGCTGCGTCACCTAGACCATGAGGTGCGACGGGCGGCCCTCCACTTCCAGGAGAAGCTTGCGAAGCTCAAGACCCGCGCCCAGCAGCAGCCGGAGCCGTTGGCATTGGAGGCGACGCGATGAGCACCGACATCCAGGACACCGGCGAGAAGCTCGGCGGCGCCGTCAAGGACGACTGGGCCAACTACCAGCGCAAGCAGGAGGAGGAAGCCGCCAAGACGTCTGTAGCGGCACTGTGGCCCAAACCGGACTGGAAGGCCCTGATCGCGGAGATCGCGGAGAACCCAGAGCACACTGCCGAGACTGCGCGCCAGCTTGCTGCAACCCTCTACGTGGTGCGCGACCTGGCCATCGACCACCAGCAGCGCAGTGGAGCGTTCACCCGCGGCCCCGTTCGCTATAAGGACGAAACGATCCCGGCGCTCAAGGTCCGCTTCCTCAGTGAACTGCAGTCGCACCTGCTCAGTTGCTTCTTCGATCCGGAGCTGGGCAGCATCACGGGCGCGGTGCTCTCCTTCGCTCACTACCTCGCTGAGGGCGGCATTCCCTACGAGGACCGCATTGACGAGGACATCCGCGATCCTGCGGAGGCCTATCCGAAGGCGCTCGCCATCCTCAAGGTCGCGATGCGCGATCCGTACGTTCCGATGGCGCGCGGCTACAGGCACCCGCCCTACAAGCCGGGGCGCGAGCAACTCCAGCAGCGGGTCATGGAGTGGAGCGCGACGCTCACGGCGATGGTCCGCAACCTGCTGCATGACGGCTGGCCAGACGTCATGCCCACCCGTGGGCGGGGGCGGCGCCAACTTCCGCCCATGCCACAGCGCCCGCGGCTGGAGCGGCTGGAGCGCACCGGCCCCGAGCACCGCACCGGCGACGTGCGCCCCGAGGCCATCATCGAAACGCTCGGTATCCGCGGCGTGGAGTTCGGTAACTGGGTCGACGGTGGCGAGCGGCAGGCCAACGTCAACCTCGCCTTCGATGCCCTTCACGACTTGGTGGAGGTGCTCGGCATCAAGCCGGCCGACATCGGGCGCGGCAGGCTGGGCATCGGGTTTGGCTCTCGCGGCCGGGGCAGCTCCGGCGGCATGGCCATCGCCGCCCACTACGAGCCCAGCCGGGTTGTCATCAACCTGACCCGCTTCGCTGGCGACGGCTCGCTCGCCCACGAAATGGGCCACATGTTCGAGCACGGCTTGGCCGGGTTCGAGTTCATTCCAGAGGATGGTCCGACC
>DATMZP010000131.1:0-5046 GCA_035573595.1 Hyphomicrobiaceae bacterium | reverse complement strand
CGGGTGCGCAGGCCCTGTCGGATCAGGTGATGGTGCACGGCCGAGGTGGCGAGCAGCGACGGGATCGGGACGCGGTCCGGACCCGCCGCGCGGTCGGACAGGATGATGATGTTGTACTCGCGCGAGCGCACCGCTTCCTCGGCCTCCGCGCACACCACATCGAGCGCCGGCGTCATGCCGGCGGCGCCCTTGTCGGCCGGGTAGGTGATATCGATGGTTACCGAGGAGAACTGGTTGTCCTTGACGAGGCCGATGCGGCGGATGCGCTCCAGGTCCTCGTTGGAGAGGATCGGCTGGTACACCTCCAGACGCTTGAGCTTGGCGGTGCCTTCCAGGTCGAGCAGGTTCGGCCGCGGCCCGATGAAGGACACGAGGCTCATCACCAGCTCCTCGCGGATCGAGTCGATGGGCGGGTTCGTGACCTGGGCGAAGTTCTGCTTGAAGTAGGTGTGCAGCAGCTTGGGCTTGGAGGAGAGCACCGACACGGGGGTGTCGTTGCCCATGGAGCCCACGGCCTCCTGGCCGGTGTGGGCCATGGGCGCCATCAGGAACTTCAGGCTCTCCTGGGTGTAGCCGAACATCTGCTGCAGATCGAGCAGCGCCACATTGGTGCGCTTGCGCGCGCCGTTCTGCTTGGGCAGCGGCAGGTCGCCCACCTGGATCTGCGTGCGCTTGAGCCACTGCTCATAGGGATAGCGCGACGCCAGGTCGGCCTTCAGGTCGTCGTCGGAGATGATCTTGCCCTGCTCCATGTCGATCAGGAGCATCTTGCCGGGCTGCAGGCGCCACTTGCGGGCGATATCCTCCTCCGGCACCGGCAGCACGCCGGCCTCCGATGACATGATCACCCGGCCGTCCTTGGTGACGAGGTAGCGCGCCGGGCGCAGACCGTTGCGGTCGAGCGTGGCGCCGATCTGGCGGCCGTCGGTGAAGGCCATGGCCGCGGGGCCGTCCCACGGCTCCATCAGGCAGGCGTGGTACTCGTAGAAGGCGCGCCGCCTGGCGTCCATCAGCGGATTGCCGGCCCACGCCTCGGGGATCAGCATCATGGCGGCGTGGGCGAGGCTGTAGCCGCCCATCACCAGGAACTCGAGCGCGTTGTCGAAGCAGGCGGTGTCCGACTGGCCCTCGTACGAGATGGGCCACAGCTTGGAGATGTCACTGCCGAACAGCGGGGTCGAGACGGAGGCCTGCCGGGCCGCCATCCAGTTGACGTTGCCGCGCAGGGTGTTGATCTCGCCGTTGTGGGCGACCATGCGGTAGGGGTGCGCCAGCTTCCACGACGGGAAGGTATTGGTAGAAAAGCGCTGGTGCACCAGCGCCATCGCCGAGGCCAGCCGCGGGTCGGTGAGGTCCTTGTAGTACTGGGGCACCTGGTAGGACAGGAACATGCCCTTGTAGACCAGCGTACGGCTCGACAGCGACACCGTGTAGTGGCCGATGTCGCGGTCCTTGTAGGCATAGTAGAGCGCGTTGGAGACGACCTTGCGGATCAGATAGAGCCGGCGCTCGAACTCTTGGCTGTCGGCCATCCTCTCGGGCCGGCCGATGAAGATCTGCCGGTGCATCGGCTCGACGGCCTTCACCATCGCGGAGAGGCACGAGTTGTCCGTTGGCACCGACCGCCAGCCGAGAAACTCCAGGCCCTCCTCGCGGATGATTCGCATCCACACGCGCTCGCAGTGCGCGCGCAGGCGCTCGTCCCGGGGCAGGAACACGTGGCCAATGGCGTAGTGGCCAGGCTTCGGCAGCCTGATCTTGAGACGCGCGCACTCCTCGGTCAGGAACTCGTGCGGGATCTGGATGAGAATGCCGGCGCCGTCGCCCGCGATCGGGTCCGCGCCCACCGCGCCGCGGTGCTCGACGTTGCAGAGGATGGCCAGCGCATCCTCGACCAGCTTGTGGGACTTGCCGCCCTTGAGATCGGCAATGAAGCCGACGCCGCAGGCGTCGTACTCGCGCTTGGGATCGAAGAGTCCCTGAGCCTGGGGGATGAAAGGCACAGCTCCGGGCTCCTGCGCGGTCATGACAATCTCCAGTATCGCGACGCCGGGCTGGGCGCCCCGCGTCCCTCCTCAGCGCTTCACTTCACAGCCCGCGGCGACACCCGCGCGCGCCATCCTGTCCCCGCCAGGGGCCAGAGACGTGACGGTTTCGCTCGGAGCGGAGCGGCGCCGCTCATGGCCGGCCGCCTGCAGGATGCCGCACCCTCCCCCTTCGGCTGGGATGGGCCTGTTGCTCCGGCATCCGTGCGGCCGTCCGCCCGCCGCTCTCATCCTAAGTTCGCGGGATCGCTCGCGCACAATACCCGCTGCCGACGTGCTCCCCGACACCGTGCATCGCGCAAGCCTCCCGATAAAGGACAGCTTAACTGACCTAATTTCGACCTGCAAAGGTGATTTGCAAGGTGCGACGCGATATTTTCGACAGTGCCGTACTCCTCAGTTTGCCACCGAATTGCGGCGCTTGCACGCCAGGAAAGCCCAGTATCGCCCCGCAATAGGGCACCCAGAAAGCGTCAGGAGGACCCATGCCCGCCAGGAAGCGGACCCTGCCCTACGGTACCTGGCCGTCGCCGTTCAGCGCCGCGCTGGCGGCCCGCGGCAGCCGCCGGACGGGCCTGCTGCAGGCGGCCGGCGATGCGGTCTACTGGAGCGAATCGCGGCCCGAGGAGCAGGGGCGGCAGGCGATCGTGCGGGTCGGCCGCGATGGGGTGCGCGAGGATATCCTGCCGGCACCCTACTCGGCGCGGTCGCGCGTGCACGAGTACGGCGGCGGCGAGCTCCTGGTCGCGGCGGGCACCGTCTATTTCGTCAACGACAGGGACCAGCAGGTCTACGCGCTGGAGCCGGGGAGCCAGCCGCAGCGGCTCACCGACGCACCCGGCATCCGCTTCGCCGATTTCGCCCAAGACCCCGCCCGCGACCGCCTGGTGGCCGTTGCCGAAATGCATGAGCGGGGGGAGCGAGTCGCGCACGGCCGGCCGCAGAACAGCTTGGTGGCCATCGGGCTGGGCGGCCGCGAGCGCGGCCGAATTACCGAGCTGGCGGCGGGGCGCGATTTCTACGCCAGCGCGCGCCTCGCCCCGGACGGCGGGCAACTCGCGTTCCTGGCCTGGGACCTGCCGGCCATGCCGTGGGATAGCGCGGCGCTGTACGTGGCGCGCCTTCGCGACGACGGCACTCTGGGCTGGCCCAAGCGCATTGCCGGGGGCGACGGCAACGCCGCCTTCCAGCCCGAGTGGGGGCCGGACGGCCACCTCTACTTCGCCTGGGACGAAACCGGCTGGGGCTGCCTCTACCGCTGGGACGGGGAGCGCACCGCTCTGGTGAGTCAGTCGCCGCGGGCCGAGCTGTGGCGCTCGCAATGGGTGTTCGGCATGCGCTGCTTCGCCCTGCATCCCGAAGGCCGCTTCGCCGCCGTCTATTCCGAGCGCGGGCTGCCGCTGCTGAAGACCGGCGCCTTGAAGAGGGGCGGCGAGACCACCGCCTATCCGGCCCTGCAGAAGAATGCGGCGCGCATCGAGGACCCGGTGGCCGTGGGCGACGGCTTTGCGGCCCTCGTGAGCCCGCCGATGGCGATGCCGGCGGTCATGCGTCTGGGGCGCGGGCGCTTGCAGCCGGTGACGCCGGCGCCGCCCGCAGAGATCGAGCTGGCCTACATCAGCCGCGGCCGGGTGTGCGAGTTCCGGAATGCCCGCCGCGAGCAGGTGTTCGCCATCCACTACGCGCCGACCAACCCGCAGTATCAGGGTCCCAGCGGCGCGCTGCCCCCGGCGCTGGTGCTCGCGCACGGTGGCCCCACATCCATGACCGACGCTGGCCTGAAGATGCGGGTGCAGTACTACACCAGCCGTGGCTTCGCCGTGCTCGACGTGAACTACGGCGGCAGCGCCGGCTTCGGCCGCGCCTACCGCGAGCGGCTCGACGGGCAGTGGGGCATCGCCGACGTGGCCGACTGCGCCGCGGCGGCGCGCTTCCTGACGCGAGAGGGTCTGGCCGACCCGGAGAGGGTCGCCATCGCCGGCGGCAGCGCCGGGGGCTACACGACGCTGATGGCGCTCGCCACCACCGACGCCTTCGCCGCCGGCGCCAGCCACTACGGCATCTCAGACCTGGGCCTCCTGATGGAGCACACCCACAAGTTCGAGTCGGGCTACCTGCACCGCCTGCTCGGCACAACGCCGGGGAAGTGGAAGGCCGTATGCGCGGAGCGTTCGCCCATCAACCTGATCGACGGCATCGAGGCCCCAGTCATCCTGTTCCAGGGTCTCGACGACAAGGTGGTGCCCCCGGAGCAGTCCCGCCTCATCGTGGCGAAGCTCAAGGGCCGCGGCATCGACGTCGCCTGCCACGAGTTCCCAGGCGAGGCGCACGGCTTCCGCAAGGCGGAAACCATCGTCGCGGTGCTGGAGGCGGAACTGGCGTTCCTGCAACGAGTGCTGCGGGTGGGGTAGCCAGGAAATCGCTTGACTTCCAAACTTCAGTTCCTATAGATAAAGATCATGTTCCTAAAAAAGAAAGTAGAGTTCATATCGCATCGGAACACCAATGAAATACGATCCGCTCCATCACTACCTTCGTCAGCAGATAGGAAGCCGCATTCCGATGACGTTTCAACAAATCGAGTCGGTCATCGGGGGCCCGCTTCCCGCCTCTGCACGCAGGCACCGGCCATGGTGGGCGAATGATGCGACCGGCCATGCCCATGCCGGCGCCTGGCTGGGGGCGGGCTACCGCACCGAGCAAGTGGATATGGAAGGCGAAAAGCTCGTCTTTGTACGTGCTGCTGACAAGATGGAGGCTGACGTGATGCAGAAGGGAATGGCCGAGAGCAGCGCACCTTACAAACCGAAGGACCCGCACGCCCAGCACCCTATGATCGGGGCGATGAAGGGCCTTCTGTGGATTGACCCCAGCCTGGACCTGACCAAGCCGGCCCTCGATCCCGACGAGTGGGAAGGGATACTCAAAGAGAAATACGGCAAGGACGAGCGCGGGACGTGACTGTGCAACTCCTGCTCGACACCAACGCCGCGATCTTCGC
>DATMZP010000130.1:0-5048 GCA_035573595.1 Hyphomicrobiaceae bacterium | reverse complement strand
TGCCAAGAGGAGGCAGGCCGTCGGGTGTCGTATCGGCGGTCATGTGCTTCGTCTCGGCGTGAGGGGAATGGGGGGAATAGGGAATAGGGAATAGGGAATAGGGAAAGAAAGTGGATTTTGCTTCCCTACTCCCTACTCCCTACTCCCTACTCCCCCTTTTCTCCGCTGCCCCATCTCAGTGGCGAGCTGCAGCGCCGCGATCAGGCTGTCGGGCCGCGCCCGTCCGGTGCCGGCGAGGGCATAGGCGGTGCCATGGTCGGGCGAGGTGCGAACGAACGGCAGGCCGAGGGTGACATTGACGCCCCGGTCGAAGGCGAGCGTCTTGAGCGGGATCAGGGCCTGGTCGTGGTACATGGCAATGGCCGCGTCGTATCCGCGGCGTGCCTCCTCGTGGAACATCGAGTCGGCCGAGTAGGGACCGTTGACGTCGAGGCCCTCGCGCCTCAGCTCGGCGATGGCCGGGACGACGGTCTCCGCCTCCTCGGAGCCGATCAGCCCGTCCTCGCCGGCATGCGGGTTGAGGCCCGCCACGGCGATGCGCGGGGACGGCACGCCGAAATCCTCGATCAGCGCGCGGGCGGTGATGCGCCCGGTCTCGACGATCAGCGCGCGCGTGAGCCGACCCGGTACCGCCGCGATCGGAATATGCACCGTCGCCGGCACCACGCGCAGCTCCGGCGCGGCCAGCATCATGACGGGACGGATGGCGCTGTCACCGGTGTGCCGGGCGGCCAGCTGGCCGAGAAACGCGGTATGGCCGGGATAGTCGAGCGGGATGCTCTGCAGCGATCGCTTGGCGATGGGGTTGGTGACGAGCGCCAGCGCCTCACCTGCCAGCGCGGCTGTCGTCGCGGCCTCGATGGCAGCGACGATGGCGGCATCCCGGTCCGCCGGTGCCTTGCCGCTCCTCCCGGCCGCGGGCTGCACGACGGGCAGCGCATCGGGGAAGCGTTGCGTCGCCTCCTCGACGTGGCCGATCGAGACGATCGGGACATCGAGACCCAGGGCGCGGGCGCGATCGGCCAAGACATCCGCGGCGCCGTAGACGGCGAACGGGTGAAGCCCGCGGGCCGCGCGCGCGCGCCAGCTCAGGAGCGCGATATCGGGCCCGATCCCCGCCGGATCGCCCAACGTCACGGCAAGCGGTGGCGGAGGTGTCCGGGAGCGGGCAGCAGTGGACGGCCGATGCATCGCTCACTTGTACTCGATATTGGCCTCCTGGCGAAGGTTGCGCAGCGCGCGGCGCGCCATCACATCCAGCTCCTTCGACTGCAGATCGGCCATGGCCCTGGTGCGCTTCTCCTCGCTGCCGCCGAGCGCACGGCGGCCGCAGACGGCGTAGATCTCGACCCCCGCCGAGGTCGTGACGGGCGGCAGCACGTCGTCGTCCTTGGCGCTCAGCAGCATCGACCGCATCGGCTCGGCGATGGAGCCCGGCTTGATGTACTTCATGTCCTCGAATCTGGCGTCGGGGGCGCCCTTGGCAAGCTCGGCCATGCTCTTGCAGCCGTTGAACCGGCGCCGCATGCCCTCGGCCTCCGCGTAGCGCTTGGTCATGGCCGGCTGGTCGATCTTCGCTCCCAGGGCGAGCGAGACGCGCTGGACCTGGAGCTCAACGGTGTCCTCGCCGGCCTCCCCGGCCGCGGCCGACAGCACGCGGTCGACGTCGCGCTGGGTCACCGTGACTTGTGCCCCATAGCGGCGGCCGACCATGTCTCGCCAGGCCTTCTGCGCCCGGAACTTCTCGCCCATGGTGGCGATGTCCACCCCCGAGCCCTTGAGGTGCTGGGCGAACTGGTCGTAGGTCATCTTGTTGCGGCTGGCCAGGTCCGTCAGCACGGCCTTCACGTCCTGGTCGGTGATCTCGACGCCGATCTTCTTGGCCGCCTGCAGCTTGATGCGGTCCTCGATCAGCTCCTCCTTGGCTTCAGTCTTGTACTTGGGCAGGAGCGATGCGCGGGCGCTCTCCAACGCCTGCTTCTGCAGGCTCATGCCGAACTCCTTCTGGCGCTCCTGGAAGATGGCGATCAGCTGATCGCGCGTCTTGCCGGGGTTGGCGCGGATCACGTCCTCCTGCAGCTTCCGCATCGCCTGCTCGGTGCTCTCCGACTTGACGAGCCTCTGGAATTGCTCCTTCGCCTGCTGGCCGATATTGGAGCTCAGCGCGATGAGGCGCGCGCGCTGCTCGATCTCGTAGGCCGTGATGGCGTCGTCGTTGACGACGACAACGATGCCCTGCGCCCGCTGCGCCGATGCCGGCGGGCTCTTGGGCCCGTCCGACTTGGCCGCCGCCGTCCACTTGCCGCTGCCGGCGGTCTGGGCAGCCAGCCCCGTCTCCCACACCGGCCACCCCCAGATCCCGAACGCCAGGGCCAGGATTGCGGCCACAGGGCCGACGGGTCGGCGATAGGCACTCACGTCGGGCTCTCCCCTCGTTGCAGAACGCCACGCGCGGCGCGCACGCTGGATCGTATCGGGACCGCAGTGTGCGCGATTCTATGTGCGACGGCTTACGCCTTGCCATCGCGGCGATATGGCTTGTCCACAAGCACACAACAACAATGGCGCAGCTATGGCGGCCACGCCCGGGGTGTCGCGAGGATTTCGTCGCTCCCCAGGGAGCGGGGGCTGCTGCGGCACGATGCAGGTTGGCGCAAGGGCCGGCGAAACCGCAACACAGGTATCGCGGAGGGCGGCCCTCGCTGGGCCGGCCACAAGCCGGCAGCGGCGTCTCATCCCAGCGCTCGTTCCGACCGGACGCGCCCCAACAGGATCGGGTCCGTTCCTTGCTCCCAACCGGCGGGGCGACCTAGCGCGGGATGCTGCCCTGGTTGGTGTCACCGAAGTAGTGGTTCAGCGAGTCGGTACGGTAATTGTACTGGCCGAGGTGCTTGAGCTCGAAGCGCAGCATCAAGGTGCGATCGGGCCTGATCTCCAGCGCCGGGTTCTCCACGAAGGTCTCGATGTAGCTCGCCGTCAGCACGAAGCACTCGTCCTGGTACTTGACCTGGAAGATATCCTGGATGCGGGTGCGGTCGTCGAGGTCGTAGCGCATCTGGCCGAGCACGCTCCAGCGATCCGTCAGGCGCAGCCCCAGGGTGCCCATGACTTCCTGCTGCTCGTCGATGAAGGCCGTGTTGGCGGCGTCGATCGGGTTGTTCGGAACCGTCGAAGAGAGAGGATTGAATTTGGTGAAGGCATAGGCGGCCTGGGCCAGGAACGGTCCGTAGGTGGCGTTCAGCGACGTATCCTGGCGCCGCAGCGACCAGTCGCGCTCATCGAAGCGGCCCTGGGCGACCAGGTTGAAGCCGCTGAACGGCGACAGGTACAGCCCCGCCACGTAGTCCGACCGGTCGTTCTGGAGGCCGTTGAGCGGGTTGAAATTGAACTGCCCGTTCACGTTCAGGCCCGAGTTGGTCAGCCCGGGATCGACAAAGGCGTTGTCGCCGGCGAGCAAGAGGCTCTGCCCGAACACCGCGCGGGCGTAGAGGCCGGCGGCCGTCTGCAGCGTGTACTCGACGCCGAGATTGGCGCGGGTGCCGGTCTCGTAGCGGTCGTAGCCCGAGAACTTGTCGATATCGAACAGCAGCGTGTCGTCGAAGATCAGGCTCCTGGCGTCCTCGTCGGGCAGTTGCCGCTGGTCGAAGCGGCTGGGGCGGGCAACGATCTGGGCTGTGGGGGCGATGATATGTGTGGCCGACGCGGTGTGCGCCACGAACGGATAGGAGTAGAGCAGGCCCAAAGCCCCCGTCCCGCGCAGCACCGTGTCGTCGGGAATGAACTCAGTCGAGTTGTTGGGATTGCGGGCATCGGCATAACTGACGACATCGCCGCGGGCGTTGGCGAAGGGCGTCCACACCTGACCGACGGGATCGATCATCTTGCGCTTCCAGTCCGCGGCCACCACCACACGCTGGTCGTCGGTGCCGTCCGAGCGCGTAAGGACGCGGGCGTGCCCGGTGAAGCTCAGCTCGCCGCCGAGGACCGGTGTTCCGACAATATAGTTATAGTCGATCACCGGCAGCACGTAGGAGTTGGAAACGTCGGTGTCGTTCAGGAACAGCCCGCCGAACTGATAGAAATTGGCGGCGAAATAGTTGCGGTCGCTCAAGCCCTGCAGGAACGCCACGTTCACCCGGTCGGTCTGCAGGATGGAGTCGAGCTTATAGGTACGACGGAAGGACTCGTCGCTCTCGAGCGTGATGTCCCAGCCGTACTTCCACCAGGAGCCCAGATTGAACAGGCCCTTGGTCTGCAGCGAGCCGCGCCAGTTGCCCAGCTGCGAGTTCACGCTCGGCGAAGTATCGTCGTCGATGGCGGCGAAATCGACGGTGTAGCGGCCGGTCTCGAGCCGGTGGCGGAAGTCGCCCTGCCACAGCACGCCGCGGTCGGTGTAGTAGGTGGGCCGGAACGTGAAGTCGTAGTTGGGGGCGAGCGCGAAGTAGTAGGGCACCTCGACCGACGTTCCGAGCGTCGAAGACGTGCTGTAGCTCGGCGCCAGGAAGCCCGACTGGCGCTTCACCGACGGATCGGGGTGCTGGAAGTAGGGCAGGTAGAAGACCGGGACGCCGAACAGCTGGAACTGCGCATCCTGGTAGGTGATCGTTGCCTTCTCCTGGTCGTGGACGATGCGCTTGGCGGCCACGCACCAGAGCGGCGGCTGGCCGGGCTCGTTCCGGCAGGGCGTGAACTTGCCGTTCTGGAACTCGGTGACGTTGCCTTCCTTGCGGCTCGCGCTCTCGGCGGCGATGCGGGTGTCGTCCATCGCCACCACGCTGAGCGACTGGATGAAGGCGTCGCGGAAGTCGTCGGTCGCCTCGAAGCGGTCGGCGCGGGTGACAGACCCGTTCGGGTCCTTGAGCTGGGCATTGCCCTCGGCGGTCAGCTTGTTGAGGGCTTGGTCGTAGGTGACCTTGTCGGCGGTGAGGATGTAGTTGTTATAGTAGATCTCGACGTTGCCTTCCGCGATCACGCGGTTGTTCTTCTCGTCGTGGACGAGGCGGTCGGTCTGCAAGTAGATCGGCTGCGCCCGATCGATCTTCGGCTTC
>DATMZP010000129.1:0-14567 GCA_035573595.1 Hyphomicrobiaceae bacterium | reverse complement strand
GCAGCCACACCCGAGTGCAGCATCGTGAAGTGCAGCCGCGCCCTGGGCGACGCCGTCGCCAGCGAGGCGATGGTCGCCGCGACGTGCGGCACGTAGGACGCGTCCACCCCGAATGCGATGCGAATGATCTCGTCCTGCATCGGCGCGCCCCAATCGTTGTACCTAAGCGTCAGCCGTCATCCCAGGGCGCGCAGGCGCCCAATCAGCTTGGCTCCGATGCGGCTCTTCAGCAGAGCGTCGCGTGCCTGCAGCAGTTCGTACAGCACAGGATGGTTGCTCAGCCACAAGCCGGCGGCCCAGCCGATCGCGGCGAGGGCAAGAGCTGCGGCTGCCATAAGAATTGAGACATTGCCGCTCCCGCCCGCAGCCAGCACGACGGCGAGCGGTCCAAGGGCGCTGAGCAGAGCCACGACGGCGCTCCCCTGAACGGCGGCTGCCAACTCGCTCCAGCGAAATTGAAGGTGACGGCGGATCAGCCGGAGGCCCACGACGACGTGGAACGGAATGGTCAAGAAGGTGCTGAGCGCCACCGTATAGAGTCCGTGGCTGGCGGCGGCCGTTATCACGATCAGGGAGAAGGGCAGCGAGATCGCCATCTGCGTCAGCGTATGCCGGACAGCTCCGGCCGCTATGAGGATCGGCCCGGTGAACGCCGACGGGAACCAGAAGAGCGAGGCGCAGGCCATGATCTGGACCAGCGACGCGCTGTCGCCCCAGCGGCTGCCGAGGAGCACCCGCACGATCGGATGCGCCAGGAGTGCGATGAGCAGCAGCGCCGGCCACTGCACGGCTGTCACGTACTGGAGGCCCTTTAGGTAGCCGCTCTTCAGGTCGCGGCCGTCGCGCGCGGCCGCCGCGAATGCCGGCAGCGAAACAAAGCCCACCCCGGCCAGAACCTTCTCGGGCATACTGCAAAGGGTAGTGGCACGCTGGTAGAGGCCCACTGCTTCCGCGCTCAGGAGGCGCCCGAAGATGAGGTAGGGGAGCGTGGTCCACAGGCGGTAGAGGATCGTCGCCGCGCTGTCGTAGACGCCGTAGGAAAGGACGCTGCGCCACTCCCTCAGGGAGGGCCGGAAAATCGTGAAATCCGGCCGGGCGATGAACATGAGCAGCATGCCGGTGGTGGCCGAGACCAGGCTGCCCCATGCCAGGCTCATGTAGCTGAAACCCAGCATCGCCAGGCCGACTGCGGTCGCCATGTTCAGCAGCGATACCACCACAGCCATGAGCGCGATGGGGCCGAAAGCCATCTCGCGGCGCAGCTGGGCAAAGATAGGCGTCACGAATGGTCCCAGCGCGTAGCACAGCGTCAGGACCCGCATGTACTGCTCGAGCCCGGCGACCCCGTAGAAGGCGGCGAGATGTGGCGCGACGAGGAGTAGTGCGACGACGGCGACGGCGGTCAGAAGCAAGGTGATGGTGAAAGCGGTGCGAATCTTCTCGGGCGTGAGGCTCTTCTGCTGCACCAGGTAGGTGTTGATGCCAGCGTCACGAACCGCCTCCGCGATCGCCCAGACGGAGTTGCCAAGAACCGAGACGCCGAATTCCTCCGGGCCGAGCAGGCGGGAGATGATAATCGTCAGCGCGAACGTCGAGATAATGACGACGTAGCGCTCGAGCGAGGCGAGGACAAGGGCGCGCCGGATGCTCGTCATCTGGAGCCGTCCATCGCTGGAGCCGTTCGCCTTGCGCCCGGGCGGCGATCGGGGAGATGGCGAATGGACCGCCCGCCCTCGCGCAGCTCACGCGAGAGGACACACGGGTGCGCCCCCTCCCCGAACCCACGATCCGGCGCACCCATATGCCGGCAGCGCAGCGGCATGGTCTGGCGCATGCGTATCACCGCTCGGCTGTCGCAAGGCAGCGCCGTGGGGTTAGCAACTGCAGGCCCCAGACCAGCGCCAGCAGGGGGACCAGCCAGACGACCCGCGCTTGGTAGCGATCGAAGATCCCTGAGAGCACGCCACATACGGCCGCATTCAACATCACCCCGGCAATGACCAGGCCGGCAAATTCCCGGAATCCGGCCCCGCCCGTTGTCGGTGCGCCCCCGTAGGCCAGGAAGACATAGACGAGAACGAGCCCCGAGGCGAAAGCCGCGAGCTGGAACACATAGGAGATAGCCTGCAACGGCAAGGCCTCCCGTGCGGCCAGTGTCGCCTGCAACCGGGTGCGGTACGGCTCCGGCAGCCCGGAGGCGAATGCCTTCCTCATGTTCTCTCCATAGGAGAAGTCGGTGAGCCGGCCGAAGGTCGTCAGCTGGCGCATCCAGTTCATCAGAGAGGCGTAAGCCTGCCCGATGGGATCGAACATGAGGACGTTCCAGGCGAAGCGCACCTGCTCGGCGGACAGCGCACGGCGCGTCGCCAAGTCGGCCGCGCCGAACACTCCCTCGCGCCCATCCCACACGAAGTCCTCCGAGCCCATCGGGAGGCGGTCGATGCTTGCGCAGACCGTCAACCCGTTATCTGGGCACGTCGCTTTGAGGTAGCGGTAGCCGGGACCATCCTCGATCATGCGCGCCATCATGAACGGCGGGCGGATCGGAGGGGCGCCGGTGATCCGCTCGACCGCGTGCGAGAAGGCCCGCTCTCCGACCAAAGCTACCGCCAGGGCGGCGGCGAGCGCGCCGCATGCGAGCCATCGCGCCCTGTCGTTCGAGCCGGCCGCGCGCGCCATCGCGACCACGGCAAGCGGGGCGACGATCAACAAATGGCTGAAGTGTGCCAGCATGGCGTAGCACAGGGCGCCCAGCCAGAACAGAAGCTCCCAGCGTGCCAGCCGGTCGAAGCGGGCGATGAGATGCGCGCACGCGAGTATGGCGATGCCGGCAAAAATATCCGGCAGCAGCATGCTCACGAAAAACGCCATGGGAGTGACGACCGAGAGAGCCGCCACGCTCGCGATGGAATATCCGATTGTGCTCTTGGCAAAGGACCTCAGCGTCAGCAGGACAGCCGCAACCACGACAGCCGATTGCGCGAGTACCGCGGACCAGAGCTGGGCGAGCGGGTGGCTGGCCAGCAGGAAGACGCCGTAGTAGACCGACCGGGCCATCAAGACTACGGAGCCGGAAGCGTGCGGCTCGGCTTGGAGGGACTTCGGCAGGGCGTGGCCGATCTCGCCTGCAGCGGCCACCGGCGGCGCGTACCAGACGGACTCGATGCCGACGAGCCTGTAGGCGCCCTGCGCCGCCGCGTGCAGGTAGGCGATGGTGTCGAGCCCGAAGAAGGGCTGGCCGTTCACCAGCGCCGGCCAGCACGGTATCGACAGGACAGCAGCCGAGACTGCAGCGGCGCGCCCGAGACGCATGTCAGCATCGGCCTCCAACCGGAAGGCCTCTCCGAAGGCAGGCGTGCCCGCGGCGGGTCGCAAGCCTGAGCGGCGGGTGGCATCTGGAAGCGCACCTGCCGACCGACCGAGACCGGCGGGCGGCGTCGAGCGAGTTCGCGGTCGGCCGCCGGTTGCGATGCGGCGCTTGGCTGGAAGGAGCGCCCCGGCTGTCAGGGCTCGATCGCTGCATCGCTTTATTACCGGCCTCTATCGGACGCCCGACGTTCCGAAATAATGTTAGCGGATCGATTCCGCAGCGGCAATCGGACACCGGCTCGAACGGCGCCATCTTGGTTGACATCCTGGGGCGTTGACATGGACTTGGTGTCGGGACGGAGCAATGCGACAAGAAGCGCGACGAGCGCCGGGCTATTTCTTGCAGGGCTTGGGAACCCAAAGCGAGAAGACGTCGGAGATACGATATCGGGGCCGATGTCCGTTGCCTCCTGGTCCCGAGTCGTCGAGCTTTTCTTAACCTCGAACCTGGCCGGAAATCCATCTGCCGCTTGCATGTTGCGCTGCAAGCCTGTAGGCATACCAAGTGGGGTGTTTTTGAATCGTAACACGCAGTTGCGTATTGGCTTTCAACCTTGTTTTGGGGGGAAGCACACAGGTGCCATCTCAGAATTCAGCTGCCAAGCCGCTTCCGCGGCTCGTCGCGCTGGACGGCGTTCGCGGTGTTCTGGCGCTGAGCGTAGCATTCTTTCATATTAATATCTGGCACGGCCAATTCGAGGAGCGTTGGCTCAGGAATTTACATCCGGTTTTGGGGTTCTTCTTCGTTCTCAGCGGATTTCGGCTGACGCTGCTTTATGATCGGCGCCTCAAGGACGGCAAGAGTGCCGTCGATTTTGTCATCCGCAGGATCAGACGGCAGTGGTCGGTGCATCTGTTCGCGCTGGGCCTTCTTTTCAGCTGGGAGCTCTCGCGCGCGGTTCGGGCCACCCTGTTGGGGCGCGCTGACGAGGCACCCAGCCGGGACCTGTTTGCCAAGCTGGGGACCTGGATCAGACGTGGGGAGATCGGTTGGCCGAAGGCGATGCAGCGGTCCACGCAGGAGAGCGGCTGAATGGCGCGCTCTGGGAGCAAGGCACAAGGGACTTTGCGGCGACGGCTGGCGGCCGTCGGCCTGCTCTGCCTCGGTCTGACCGCCGTGCAGGCCGGCCCCGCCCACGCCCAGGAGGCGCCCCGCATTGCCACGGGGGCCTCGTTCTTCGACGATTTCTCCAGGATCGACCGCAAGCGCTGGTACGTCTCCCATGGATGGAACAACGGACCCAATCACGGCTGCGCGTGGTCGGCCTCGAACAACCGGCTCACCCCACCGCACGGGGTGGACCAGATCTTGGACGACCGTCCCGCCGTTGAGCGCCCCTACTCCTGCGGCGAGCTGCAGAGCATGGAGTTCTACGGCTATGGCACCTACGAGGTCCGCCTGCGGTCCATCGACGCGTCGGGCGTCGTGACAGGGTTCTTCGTTTACACCGGGCCGCCGCACGGAGCGGGAAAGCGGCACGACGAGATCGACTTCGAGTTCATGGGCAGATCCCCCGGACAGGTGCAGCTCAACTACTTCGCAGCCGGGCAGGGCGGTCACGAGCGCAATATCGACCTGGGCTTCAACGCGGGGACGACGATCAACGACTACGCATTCCAGTGGACCCCCGATTCCATCCGCTGGTTCGTGAACGGCAAGCTCGTCCACGAGGTGAAGCGCAAGGCCGACGAGGCGTGGCCGTTCGAGCCGGGCAAGATCTACCTCAGCATCTTTACGGCGATCGGCATGGAGGGGTGGACGGGGCGCTTTCAGTATCCCGGGCACCCGCTGATCGCGACCTATGAGCACGTCGCCTTCACCGCGCTTGGCGAGCCCTGCGGGTTCCCGGCGTCGGTGCTCTGTGGCGACGGGCGGTGACAGGGCATGCTTGACCGCGGCCACCGGGCCGGGCGTCTGAGCAGGAGCGACCGTGCAGGCGCGATTTTCCAGCAGTCTCCAAGCCGCTGCGGACCGGTGGTGGCTCGCCGTGCCCGTGCTGGCCCTGCTGATGCTGGTGCCTGCCCTGCTGCACGGCCATCCTTACGTGTTCTACGACACGGCGCAGTATTACGAGTACGGCGCCAAGCTCTCGGGTTTCGCGATCGGGAAGGTCGCGGGCGCACCCGGCACCCCCAACAGGCCGGCCGCTGCGGAGCCGGTCGCCGACAGCAAGGCCGCGACCCAGGCCGCCACCCAGGTCGAGGGCCAAGGCGAGCACACCGGGATCGCCTTCTATGGCGCCCGCTCGCCGTTCTACAGCGTCTGGCTCTACACGTTCATGCGGTTCCTGGGTGTCTGGGCCGTCCCCTTCACACAGGCGGTCGCCGTCGGCTGGCTCGTCTGGCGACTGGCGGTCCACACGCTGGCTGCACATCGCCTCGTGTGGGCGGCGGGCGCCACCGCCCTGGCGACCTTTGGCGGCGGCGCCTGGTTCGCCGTGGCGTTTCTCATGCCCGACGTGTTCGCGGCCGTTGCCCTGGCCGCGGTCGCCCTGCTGTTCGCGCACGCCGACCGCATGCCGCTCGCCGAGCGGCTCGGCATCGCCGGCCTTCTGGCCGTATCGGCCGCGTTCCACGCCACCCACCTGGTCACCGCGGCCGTGCTCTGTCTGGCGGGCGTCGGTGTGGCCTGCCTCGTGGGCTCCAGGAAGGTCCCGTGGCCGGCGGCCGGGCTGGTGGCGTCGGCCCTGGTGCTGGCGCTGGTTGCGCAGCTCGCCTACAACAGCGTCGCGTGGACGGTCCTCGGCGCGAGCCCCAAGCGGCCGCCGTTCGCAATGGCCCGCATCATCGTGGACGGCCCCGGGCGGCTCTACCTTGCCGAACATTGCGGGCGCGACGCCGCTTTTGCAGTCTGTGCCTACCGCGACCGGCCCTTCAAGACGACCGACGACTTCCTTTGGGAGGGGGAGGCCGTCGGCGGCGTGCTGCAGACGGTGCCGCTGGCCGAGCGCCTGCGCCTGATCGACGAGGAGATGAGCTTCGTTCTGGCGGTCGCCGCCCGCTATCCTTTCGGCGTGCTCCGGGCGGCCGTGGCCAACGCCATCCGACAGATGACGCTGGTCTGGCCCCTCGAGGCGTGGTTCGATCCCGGTCAGCTGTTCGGCGACGGCTGGCGCACAGCGAGACTGATCGAGGCCGCGCCGTTCATCCAGGCCTGCACTGCTCGGCTCGGCAGCTGCGTCCCCTCGCTTCCGCAGCCGGCAGTGCGTTGGATCATCGCAATGACCGTCGCGATCGCCTTCGCCGCAATGGCAGCGCATATCGCCGCCATGCACCGCGGCGGCGCGGCCGACCGCGGCGAGGATGGCGGGGAGGATGGCCCGCATCGGCGGGCGGTCGTCTTCACCCTGTTGATCGTCGCCGGTCTGGTCGTCAACGCCGCGGTCTGTGGCGCGATCTCCAACCCGGTCCATCGCTATCAGGCACGGGTCGTCTGGCTTGCAGTCGTTGCAGCCGTGATGCTAGAAGCGGCTCGACCCATTGTGCTCTCCCGCATCTTCCGCCGGAAAATGGGAAAGGGCGTCGTCGGCCAACGGCGCTTCGAGCGCGGGCAGGAATCTCAGCGGGAACCGAGCCGCCTGACGGGGGCACCGCCCGGATGAAGGCGGGACATTGCGATAGAGGGGTGTTGGGATATCTCCTATGTTAACTGCTCCAGATAACCGGGATAGAATCGCTATGGGCGAGGCGGAGGTGGAGCTCACCATTCTCATGCCGTGCCTCAACGAGGCGGAAACCATCGGCATTTGCGTCGAGAAGGCGCTGAGGTTTCTGGCAACCAGCGGCACCTCCGGCGAGGTGCTGGTCGCCGACAACGGCAGCACCGACGGCTCCATCGAGATTGCCCAGAGTCTCGGCGCCCGTGTCGTTGCGGTGACAACGAAGGGCTACGGCGCCGCGCTGTCGGGCGGCATTACCGCCGCGCGTGGCAAGTTCGTGATCATGGGCGACGCGGACGACAGCTACGACCTGTCCAATCTCGGTCCCTTCCTGGAGGAGCTTCGCGCTGGCCGCGACCTCGTCATGGGCAACCGGTTCCGCGGCGGCATCGAGGCCGGCGCCATGCCGGTGCTCCACTACTACCTTGGCAATCCCGTCCTCAGCTTCATCGGCCGCCTGCTGTTCGCCATCCCGGTGAAGGACTTCCATTGCGGTCTGCGCGGCTTCCGGCGCAGCGCGATCCTGGGGCTCGATCTCAAGACCACGGGCATGGAGTTCGCCTCCGAGATGGTGGTACGGTCCGCGCTGCAGCGGCTGAACATCGGTGAGGTGCCGACCACCCTCAAGCCCGACGGTCGCAGCCGCGCGCCGCACCTCAAGACTTGGCGCGACGGCTGGCGCCACCTCAAGTTCCTTCTGATGTACAGCCCGAAGTGGCTGTTCTTCTATCCGGGCTTCCTGCTGACCGGGCTCGGCCTGCTATTGAGCGCGGTGCTCGCGTTCGGGCCGGTCCGTCTGGCGCCGGGGCTGGAGCTGGATTTGAGCAGCTTTCTGGCGGCGTGCCTGGCCACCATCATGGGTGTCCAGCTCATCACCTTCGGGGCGCTGGCGCGCTACTATGCCACGGTCAGCGGCATGCTGCCGCTGGGCCCCCGCAGCAGCTACCTCATGAGGTGGTGCAAGACGGACAAAGTGGTGCAGGTCGCGGCCCTTCTGATCTTGTGCGGCTCCGTTCTGTTCGTCGGCTCTTTGCTTGAGTGGGCCAGGGTCGGCTTCGGCAGCTTGGCCAACCCCCTCGTGCCCCGCCTTGTCGCGGCGGGCCTCAGTATCGTTGTTGTTGGGATTCAAACCGGTTTTGCAGGTTTCCTGTTCGGCATTTTCGATATTCAAAAGAGAGGCCTTGGATAGTCCGGCAGGCCGGGCGATAGGATTGAGTTCGTCCGGCGAGGCAAGCGATCCGGTCGGCGTGGTGAACGCTGCGGCCGCTTGGTGCGCGGGGCGTGGAGCATTTTGCACGTCCGGCGACTGGACCGCCCAGGGAAGTCCCAGCATGGCTCACGTAGATACCGACGCGTCGGCAGGCGGGGACCGCGCTCAAGGCGGTCGGATGCCGGACGTGTCGTTCGTCATGGCGGCCTTCAACGCCGCGCCCTACGTCAAAGCCGCCATCGAGTCGGCGCTGCACCAGACGGACGTGGAGGTTGAAGTCATCCTGGTCGACGACTGTTCAACCGATGGCACCGCCGACGTCGTGGCCGCCATGTCAGCACATGAGCCGCGCATCACCTTGCTGCGCCGGGAGAGGCAGGCGGGGGCCTCGGTTGCCCGCAACGCCGCCATCGGCGCCGCGCGGGGCGCGTGGGTCGCGATCCTGGACGCCGACGACCTCATCGTTCCCGAGCGCAGCAGGCATCTGCTGGACCTTGCGGCAGCGACCTCGGCCGACATCGTTGCCGACAACTTCGAGCGTTTTGTCGGGGATGACGAGACGCCCGTCTCGACGATGTTGGACGGACGCCCGGGGCCTTACGCGTTCTTCGTGGATGCCGCCTCCTTCTTCAGGGGCAACACCATGTTCGACAGCACGGCCCGCCTCGGCTACATCAAGCCGATGTTCCGGACGGCCTTTCTTGAGAGCCGGAAGATTCGCTACGTCGACGACATCCTCATCGGCGAGGACTACCACATCTGCATGGTGTGCCTGCTTGAAGGCGCGCGCTTCGTCGTCACGTCGGACAGGTCCTACAAGTACCGCATGCGGCCCGGCTCGCTCTCGTGGCGGATGCGAGTCTCCCACGTCCGGCGGCTTCTGGAGGCGCACGGGGCGCTGCAGATCGACGAGCGGTTCGGCGACGACGCTGATCTCAAGGATGCCGCCCGGACCTATGCCGACGCGCTGCGCCGGGCGGAGCTGGCGCTCGGCGCCATCGAGGATGCGAAGTCGGGTCGTTGGCCGCAGGCGTTGCTGTCGTCGGCGACCCATCCTGGCGTCTGGCCAATCCTGCTGCGCTTTGCCTCGGAGGCGGTGACAAAGCGGCTGGCAGGGCCGCCCCGCTGACCTTGGGATTGCGGAAGCGTTTGTATGGACAGAATTGCCATATGCGTGTGTACGTACAATCGACCGCTTGGGCTGCGGGCGCTGCTGGAGAGCATCTCCAGGCAGCGATTTGTGGAGCTGGCCGATGACCGGATCCACATCATCGTCATCGACAACAGCCCGGATGGCGCCACGGCGAACGGCGGCAAGCTTGTGGCAGGGCGCGGGCGCTTTCCGGTCGGCGTGGTGCATGAGCCCTCGAAAGGGCTGTCCGTGGCGCGCAACAGGGCGCTCGACGAGGCACGCCGAACCGGCGCGTCGCATATTGCCTTCATCGACGACGACGAGCTGCCTCACCCCGGGTGGCTGGAGGCGCTCTACGCGGCGATGAGCGCCAAGGGCACAGCCGCCGCCATCGGGCCGGTCGTGCCGATTTTCGAACGCCCGCCCCACGGCCGGTTGCCGCCGCCCGCCTATGCCGACCGGAGGCGCCCGACCCAGGGTCTCGTCGACGACGGATATACCTGCAACACGATCTGTGCGCTGTCCACGATCGAGGCGAACGGCCTGCGCTTCGACAACCGCTTCAATGCGACCGGCGGGGAGGATACGTATTTCTTCAAGCAGCTGCGCGAGAAGGGCCTGAGCATTGCGTGGGCGGAGGACGCCATCGTCTTCTCCGTCATTCCCACGCACCGCATGACGGCGATGTGGCTGTGGCGGCGCTGGTATCGGACCGGCGATATCGAGGCCCATCTCGGTCGCCATCTGCCCTCGACCCTGACCGGCCGGCTCGTCAATCTCACGCGCGGCATGGGCCGTATCGTCGTTGGCGGGGTGCGCATCGTCGGCACGGTCGTCCTCAAGTCGTGGCGGCGCCCCGACGCTGTCGTCGCCAGTTTCTATACGGCGTGCCGTGGGGCGGGCCTCGTCGCCAGCGTCCTGGGGCACCGCTACAAGGAATACGGACGGACAAGATACCGCTGAGCGCACCGCGGCTGCGCCCGTTGTGCCGGGCGGCCCGCCCGGTCACCTTTCCGGCATGAGACTGCTGTAGGCGGCAAGATAGGTCCGGGCCGACTTCTCCAGCGACAGGTTCTCCAGCACGTATTCGCGCGGATGATAGCTGCCGAGATTGCTCCAGAACCTGGCGAGCGTCGTCTCGAAGGTGTCCATCGTGAAACGCTCCCCGCAGCGGCCGTCGAAATAGGGCACGGAGCTCACCCGGAAGTCGGGGGGAGCGAACTTCCTGAACATGGGGTCGACGAGCGCACCCTCGTCCCAGGCCAGCACCGGCACGTTGGAGGACATCGTCTCGTTGCAGGCGATCCCCTGGGTCTCGTGCTCGCAGAGGAACAGCATGGCGCGCGAGCGCCGCATGAGGCTCGCGAACGTGGCGTGGTGATGCTCGCCGTAGCGCAGGGTCTCGAACGAGCGACCGTTGCGGCGCAGATGCTCCGTGACCCGCTCCAGCACGCGCGGCACCTCCCGCTCGCGATGCCAGCGGATCTTGTCATAGACGAGAACGTCGAGGTCCTTCCTCGTCTGCGCGCTGTCGTGCCAGCGGTCCGTGTCGATCCCGACCGGCATCGCCATCATCTTGTCGCCGCACGACGGCCGATAGAACTCCACGGCCCACTCGCTCGGCTGGATCAGCTTGCGAAAGCGGGGGTCCTCCGCCACGAAGCGGGCACGGTCCGGCAGTCCATAGTCGCCGGGTCCGAAAATGACTGGGTTGGGCAGCGAGACGTGATCGAGCACGGAGGGATAGCCCGCCATCCCGATCGGATAGGTCGGATGGCGCAACGCCAGCGCGAAGTCGTTGACCCGCACATCGCAACCGGAACGCAGCAGCGACAGATGCAGAAGCCTGAATGCGGCATAGAAGCCGGTCCACACCTGCGCCCTGCGAAGGTTGCGGTAGAGGTATCGGGCGACGCGCCGCCCCTGAGAATAGAGAGCGCCCGAAATGCCGGGGCGTGCCACCACTTCAAGGCCATCGTAGAACAACAGGACAAGCGGACCACGCCGCGTATGAATCGCGTTCTTCAAAGCCTGCAATCTCCTCCTCCCAATGGTGCCCGCCTGCCTGAAACCATGCCGTCTAGGCCGCCAACGGCGGAATGGCAGTGCTGGCCACGTCCCGGCGTCACCTGGATGGCGCTGCCGATACCAGAATGCCGGCTAGGGTACGCGATCCTCCGGTCGCGGCGGAGCGCGCCAGACCGTCACATGCTCCTCCGAGAAGACCTTCGTGAACTCGGGGGAAATTCGCACGGGCAACCTCTTTGGGTTGAATATCCACACGAAATCGTAGTCCGCGCGCGCGGCCTCTGAATTGACCACGATCTGCTCGCCTTCGAGGCTGGCGTGGATGGGCAGCTGCAGCTTCAACTTGAGGGGCTGCTGGTCCTCGTAGGCAAACACCGATGGCACGTATGCGGCCCGCAGGGGGATCGCCCACGAGATGAACAGGGTCTCCGGGTAGTTCTTGGTCAGAGTGTATCCGCCGGTGAAAGGCATGATCCGGCTGCCCTCCGGAAAGAGCTCGAAGGCGGCGGCAACGCGCTGCAGGCGCTGGTCGAGCCTCGTCCATTCGATGTGCACGCTCCCGTAACGGACGACAAGGCTGGCGGCCAGCAGTCCGCCGGCCAGCAGGAGCCGGCGCTGCGTCAGCCTGGCGCCGAGGCACACGACGCACACCAGCAGCCCGGGCATGAACCGCGCGTCCGCATTGTACACCGAGCCCCACTCGGTCGGCACGACCAGGGTGAGGGCCAATATCCCCGCCATCGACGCCCAGAGCCACGGCTCCTGGCTCTTGAGCGACTGCCGTCCAAGGACCAGCGCAAGGCAGGCGCCGAGCCACAGGGCCGCGAATACCAGGTCCGCGGCCACGTCGTACGTCCGGAACAGATAGAGCGGCAGCAGCAGCTTGTGCCACAGCGGCGCCCAGTAGTCTGTCTGGACTGTCTTGCCCGTGCTGTACAGGACGAACAGCCCGATCGCCGGCAGCGCCGGCAGCCCCAGGAGAACCTGGGGCCAGATGCACTGCCAGAACGGCGCCCTGCCCCTGCTCCGGACTCTCTGCCAGGCCCGTGTCGCCATCTGGGCGGCCATCACGATCCCGTAGATCCCGAAGCCCGCCAGATGCCAGAAGAACAGCAGCGTGACCAGGAGAGCATGCAGCACCAGATCGAGGACGCGCGGCTGCGGGCGGGCGGCGATCACGCCGAAATGGAACAGCGCCACGAAGGCCAGCCCGACCGACGTGTAGAAGTTGAGGAAGCCCCAGAAGAACGCGTTGCTGAAGCTGAGCGGCAGGAGGAGCAGCGCCGACACCAGGCCCGACAGCTTGTAGCCGCCATACTGCCAGATGAACAGCGCCGGCCCGAGCCAGTACAGGACGACGGCCAAGCTCAGGAAAATCTTGGAGGCGAGCAACGGCTCGATCACCGCCATGAGGGGCGGCACGACGAGGTCGGCACCGAGGTTCGGCAGCAACCTGTATTGGACCTCATAGAAGGGTGGGAGCTCGCCCCCGAACAGATGCTGCGCTTCCAGGAAATGGCGCGCCATGTGGCCAGGCGTATCGTGCTGCGGTGGAAAGGTCACCGACCAGATCACCGCCAGCTGCAGCGCAAACGCCAGCCCCACAAGGATGAAGCACCCGCGGCGGATCGATTTGTCGGGCGGGCAATCCGAGATTGCCGCAAGCAGCGACGCTCCGATTCGACCTGGTGGATGCAGGCGCAGCAGCGACTTCATGGGCGGCCTCATGCGTCTGTGTGGACCTCGGCCGTCATCGCAAGACTGCCCCCGGTACGGCAGGCATGATGCGGGAGTCGGCGGCGCCCGAGCGGGCGCCCGTGCCGCTGACGTGCTCCTTGCGCCGCATGGCCTCGCTGCAGATCGCCACCAGGACAACCTCGGCCAGTCCGTGGTTGTTGAACAACGCCTGCTCCGCCGTTCCCTGAAAGAGGACGAGAACAATGAAGAGCGGCGGCCAAGCCTTGATGTACTGAGGGTCGGTTACAAAAGCACGAACAGCGGTCGCCAAGGCGAACAGGATGACGACTGCGAGCGCGATCGGACCCCATATGCCGAAGCCGACCGCCGACTCCATGAACATGTTATGAAAAATGAAGAGGTCCTGCTTCATCACCAGTCTCAGCATGTTGGCGGCCGTCTCGTCCGATTGCCACCAGGCATGGTAGCCGAAGCCGTACCACGGGCGTTCCTCGAACGCCTGCATGCCGAATTCCCAGAGCATGGTGCGCCCCGTGAGGGTCGCGTCCTTGCCCAGGCCGTCGAGGACGGACTGCACGACATCGATATGGGCCGCGTCGACGTAAAGTAAGCTCGCAGCGACCGCGGCCACCAGGACGCCCATCGAGAAGAAGAACACCGTGTGGCCACGCCGGTACAGGAACATCGGCAGGAGGGGGGTGAGTGCGATGACCGCGGCGACGGTCCCGGCGCCCGATCGCGACATCGCCAGCATGAACGTGCCGAATGCGGTGGCCGGGCCGGTGAACTCGCGCCGCCAGCCCTGCAGGAAGAGACACACGCCGGTCACGACCTGAAGCGCCATGGCGTTGCCGAGCATGTTCTTGTGCCGGAAGAGACCCTGCCACTCGCCGGTCGGCCAGACGGCGGTGCCGGGCTGTATGACGACATAGAGCAGGGAGAGCACCGCACCGATCGTCAACGCGACGTAATAGAGCTGGATCACCCTGAAGAGGTTGGCGTGCAGACAGAGCATGACGCCCACCAGCACGGTCATGAGCAGCTGCAGGCCGTGATAGAGGCTGATGCTCGGCACGATCGACCAGAACGTCGACAGGATCGCCAGCAGGGGCCATGTCAGCAGGAGGAGGTTGCGCCGGGCCAGGGCCAGGAACGGACCTGACAGCAGCCAGAGCGCGATCAGGACCATCAGGTCGGCCGGGAACCAGACCAGCAGCTCCAGCGCGACAGGGATGGGCGGCTGGAGGCCGATTGCCCCCACGAAGAAGAGAAGCCAGGCCATGTCGAGCGTGCGCTCACGCGTGCTAAAGCCGCTCGGCCAGATCAGGTCGCGAGAGGGTCCACGACTTGCGGTGGCGTCCCCGGTGATCCATCCGCTACCTTGCCGCAGCATCCTTCCCCCGCTGTAATCTCCCGCTGCGCTAGGCATCTGCGGGCGAGGTTGCCCCAGCCTTAGCCGGCGTCTAACCCA
>DATMZP010000128.1:0-4666 GCA_035573595.1 Hyphomicrobiaceae bacterium | reverse complement strand
GCCAGCACGAAGGCACGCGCCTTGCCGATCTGCGCCGCCTCCAGAATCTCCGGCCGGCTGGCGTCGCCGTAGAAGATCTGTGCGCCGAACCTGCGCACGAAGTCCACCTGCTCGGGGTCGGAATCGAGCGCCGTAACGGAGATGCGCTTGGCGGTGAGCACGCGGGCCACGATCTGGCCGAAGCGGCCGAAGCCGGCGATCACCACGTGGCCGTCGTTCTTGGGCAGCTCGTCGAAGGCGCGCTGCGGCGCCGCGGCCTTGGGGGCCAGCATCTCGTCGAGCGCCAGCAGCAGCGGCGTGGCGGCCATGGAGAGCGTGACGGCCACCGAGAGCAGGTCGGCGACCGGCCGCTCCAGCACCCCTGCCGCCCCTCCGGCCGCGAACAGGGCGAAGGCGAACTCGCCACCCTGGGAGAGGACGAGCGCAAGTCGTCGCGCCGGCCCCGCTTCGAGCCCCATCCGGCGCCCCAGGGCGAAGAGCACGACAGCCTTGATCGCCAGCAGGCCGGCGACGATGGCCAGCACGAGGCCGGGTTTGTCGACGATCAGGCCCAGGTTGAGCGACATGCCGATGGCCGTGAAGAACAGGCCGAGCAGCAGACCCTCGAACGCGGCGATGTCGGCCACGATCTCGTGCCGGTAGTCGGAATCGGCGAGCAGCACGCCGGCGAGGAAGGCGCCGAGCGAGGCTGGAAGCCCGGCCAGCTGCATGACGAGCGTCACGCCGACTACGGTGAGGAGTGCGCTCGCCGTCATCGCCTCCTTCACCCGCGTGCGGGCAACCAGCCGGTATAGGCCGTTGAGCAGGTAGCGCCCCACCACCACCACCGCCAGGATGACAGCGATAGCCTTGACGGCGGCCGTGAGCTCCATGGCCGGGGCCGCCGATCCGGCGGCGGTCACCGCAAACAGCGGCACCAGCGCGATCAGCGGGATGGCCGCGAGGTCCTGGAACAGCAGCACGGCAAAGGCCTGGCGGCCGTGGCGCAGGGCCAGCTCGCCCTTCTCCTCCAGCACCTGCAGCGCGAAGGCCGTGGACGAGAGCGACAGGGCGAGCCCCGCGAATAGGGCCGCCTGCCACTTCATTCCGAAAGCCATGGCCGCCGCTGCCAGCACGACGCCGGTGATCGCCACCTGGGCGCTGCCCAGGCCGAAGATGGTCGAGCGCATCGCCCACAGGCGCCGGGGCCGCAGCTCCAGTCCGATGACGAACAGCAGCATGATCACGCCGAACTCGGCGAGGTGGAGCACCGAGCCCACGTCCGACACGAGGCCCAGGGCGGCGGGGCCGATCAGCACGCCCACCAGCAGATAGCCGAGCACGTTTCCCACGCGCAGGAGCTTGGCCAGCGGTGCGGCCACCACTGCGGCGGCGAGGAACAGGGCAACCTGAGCCAATGTGACGTCGTGCATTCCGATCCCGGTCTCCGAACCCCCAAAACACCCCCTGCCGGACGGATTAGACGGCAAGCGGCGCTGGGGCAACGCGCAAGTCTCCCCCGAACTGGGGAATGCGCCCCGGCGGCCCGCCCGCCATCTACGCTCCAGAGCGGGCCTGAGGTTCCCGGGAGATTGTCCGCCCGGCTGGTGCCACGACGGTCCCCAGAGCGACGGCGCGCCTCTGGCGGCCATCGCAGGCCCCGCAGGGGGCCAGGGACCAGGAAGGCAGCCAGGCACACGGCAGACTGAGCCGGCGCGCTCCGGCTTTGCCTTACGCCAGAACGAAAACATCGCCTCTTGCCGCGTCGGTCAGCGCGCGCAGAACTATAGGGAGCCTGCACAATGGATCAGGTTGTCGACCCCCCGGAGTCTGGCCAGGAAACCGGCCAAGAGATCGAGACGTGCGCCAAATGGACGCTGGGCCGCATTCTGCGCTCGGGCGCGCTGCGCACGTGCGCCTTGCTGGCCGCCGCGGCGTTCGCGACCCTGCTGACCGTCGATCTGCCGCTCCCGGCCAGTCGCGCCGCCGACGGTGCGGGCACGGTGCGCTATGTGCCGGCATCCGACAAATGGATAGAGTTGGGCGTCCCGCAACGCCCTGCAGCGGCGGTCATGTCCGACCGGCTGCAGGCCGACCTGCTGAAGCCCGGCTAGCCCAGTCGTCGCTGGTTCCGGCCCGAGCGGCGGAGCGCACGCTGCGGCCCCCTCAGCGTGTCTGACCGTGCGGCAGGCTGGCCGGGGTACAGAAACAAACAGAGAGCGCCGAAACGTGCGGCGGGAGTCTCGCGCCTATCGTGCAAGGGACCTTGCGACGCGGAAGCCGACATCGATGCTCCGGTTCACGATGGCGTCGTAGTAGCGGTTGGCGGAACGCAGCGCCGCTGGAGCATTCATCCAGCCGCCGCCGCGCAGGACCCGGCTCCTGCAATCGCCGGACTTTCTGGCGCGGCCATTGCCGGGGTTGCCGGCGTTGCTCTCGGTCCAGCAGTCGTCCGTCCACTCCCAGAGATTGCCGTGGACGTTATAAAGGCCCCAAGGATTGGGCTCGAAGCTGTCGACAGGTACCGGCCTGCCGCGGAACTGGCCCTTGGCGCCGCCGGGAAACACGTACGAGCCCTGGTAGTTGGCCTGCGCCGTCGTGATCGACGAGCCCCACCAGAACGGTGTGGTCGTCCCGGCGCGTGTCGCATATTCGCGCTCCGTCTCCGAAAGGAGCCTGTAAGGCTTGCCCGTCTTGCTCGACAGCCAAGCGACATACGCCATGGCGTCATCCCACCGGACATTGATGACGGGGCGCTTGCCGCGCCCCCAGCGCTCATCGCTTGGCCGGTAGCCGGAGCAACCACCCTCGGCGACGCAATGATCCCACTCGTCGAAGGTCACCGCGAATATTCCAACGGCGAACGGCTCGGGGACCGCAATCTTCACTTGGATCTCATGAAGGGATCGCCCAGGCTCATCGGCGGGCGATCCCATCGTGAAGCTGCCTGCCGGCACGACCGTCATATCGGGACATGCATCGCATTCCTTGAAATGGTCTGCCGTCTTGAGCGCGTGCTCCTCGGATGCCTGCAAGGGGGCTGCCGCGCGCTCGGCGGCGCCCAGCCGGGCTGCAGGCGATATCATGCAGACGAGCGCGGCAAGTACGGAAGCTGATCGCAGCATCACCCTGCGCCTCTCAATAGGCGGGCGTGACCGCACGGGGGGGCGCAGGCGGTCACGAGATCGGCGGCTTGCCGCAGCCGTCGCCGTCCGACGGCGGGCCGTGGTCGGCGTCGCGGCAGGGGTCCCGGCGCGTGGGCTTGGGCGCGGGTGCGGGCGTAGCCTGGGCATACGCCACAGCTGCGGCGGCCAGGCCGGTGCCGAGGCCGAGGGCGGCGAGGAGCGTGCGGCGGGTGACGGCGCGGGCCGAGACAATGTCGGCATCGGAGAGCGTATGCGTCTTCCTGTCCATTCGCAGGTCTTCCCTCGTTGCTGCCCCTCGGTCCGCCCGGGCGCCCAAGTTGCCCCCGAAGATGCAAGCCGCGTACCAAGGGGTCAGACCCTGCGGGTCTGACCCCTGAACGCTACGCCACCGCGACTGCGCGGCGGGCCATGACGCCGACCAGGTGGGCGCGGTAGGCGGCGTCGCCGTGGATGTCGCTCACCATCTTGCCGGCATCGGCGGTGACACCGTTGAGCGCCGCCGCCGACCAGTTCTTGCCGAGCGCCGCCTCCATCGCCGGGTGGCGGAACACGCCGTTGTTGCCGGCGCCGGTGACGGCCACGCGGATCGCCCCGCCCGTCTGCGCCACGGCCACGCCCACGAGCGCGTAGCGTGAGGCCGGGTTGGGGAACTTGGCGTAGGCGAACTTGGCGGGCAGCGGCAGCGAGATGCGGGTGATGATCTCGCCGTCCTGCAGGGCCGTCGAGAACAGGCCCGTGAAGAAGGCATCCGCCTTGATCTCGCGCTTATTGGTGCCAATCGTGGCGCCAAGCGCCAGCAGGGCCGCCGGATAGTCCGCCGCCGGGTCGTTGTTGGCGATCGAGCCGCCGATGGTGCCGCGGTGGCGCACGTGCGGGTCGCCGATGCCGCCGGCTAGCGCCGCTAGGCCGGGGATCGACGACTTCACGACGGCCGATTCCGCCACCTCGGCATGCGTGGTCATGGCGCCGATCACCAGCGCATTGCCCTTCTTGTCGATGCCCTTGAGCTCCGCCACCCGGGAGAGATCGACGAGCGCCTTGGGCGAGGCCAGCCGCAGCTTCATGGTGGGGATCAGCGTGTGGCCGCCGGCCAGCAGCTTGGCCTCGGGCTTGGAGGCCAGGAGCTTGGCGGCATCGGCCACGGACTGGGCGCTGTGATATTCGAAGGTGTACATGGGTCTGGTGCTCCCCTTATTCCGCGGCCATGCGGGCCGGCGATCTCTGCGCGGCGCGCCACACCGCCAGCGGCGTCGCCGGCATGGCGATGTCCTCGTGGCCGAGCGCGTCGGTGATGGCGTTGACGACGGCCGCCGGCGCCGCGATGGCGCCCGCCTCCCCGCAGCCCTTGATGCCGAGCGGGTTCGACGGGCAGGGCGTCGACGACATGGCGATCTGGATCGGCGGCAGGTCGTCCGCGTGCGGCATGGCGTAGTCCATGAAGCTCGCCGTGACCAGCTGGCCGGTCTTCTTGTCGTAGTGCGCGCCCTCCAGCAGCGCCTGGCCCACGCCCTGGGCGACGCCGCCGTGCACCTGGCCTGCCA
>DATMZP010000127.1:0-7934 GCA_035573595.1 Hyphomicrobiaceae bacterium | reverse complement strand
GCGGAAGTGCGCGCCGGCACGTTCCCATGGTCGATCGAGCGCGAGGACGTCCATTTCAACATCGAGCATCGCCTGACCGAGCTGGTCGGCGATGCAGGCAAGCGGCTGCACACCGCCCGCTCCCGCAACGACCAGGTGGCGACCGACTTTCGCCTCTACGTGCGCGACTGGATCGATGCCGCCGAGGCGGCCCTGTCGGCCCTGCAGCTCGCCCTGGCGCGCAAGGCCGAGGCGCACAGCGACCTCATCATGCCCGGGTTCACCCACCTGCAGCCGGCCCAGCCCGTCACCTTCGGCCATCATCTGCTGGCCTACGTGGAGATGCTCTCCCGCGACCGCAGCCGGCTGGCCGGGGCCCGCGAGCGGCTCAACGAGTGCCCGCTGGGTGCGGCGGCCCTGGCCGGCACCTCGTTCCCCATCGACCGCGATGCCACTGCCGCGGCGCTGGGCTTCGACCGGCCGTGCGCCAACTCGCTGGACGCCGTCTCCGACCGGGATTTTGCGCTGGAGACGCTGGCGGCGGCCGCCATCGCCGCCATGCACCTGTCGCGGCTGGCCGACGAGATCGTGCTGTGGATGACGCCGCAGTTCGGCTTCGTGCGGCTGTCCGACAGGTTCACCACCGGCTCGTCGATCATGCCGCAGAAGCGCAACCCGGATGCCGCCGAGCTGGCCCGCGCCAAGGTTGGCCGCGTCGCGGCGGCGTTCCAAGGCCTGCTCATGGTGATGAAGGGCCTGCCGCTGGCCTATGCCAAGGATATGCAGGAGGACAAGGAGCTCACCTTCGATGCCCTGGCCAGCCTGAGCTTGAGCGTTGCCGCCATGACCGGCATGGTGGGCGACCTGGAGCCCGACGGCGCGGCCATGCGCGCGGCGGCCGGGGCCGGGTTCTCCACCGCCACCGACCTGGCCGACTGGCTGGTGCGGGTGTTGGGCCTGCCGTTCCGGGAGGCGCATCACGTCACCGGCCGCATCGTGGCCGCCGCCGAGGCCAGGGGCGTGGGCCTGGACACGCTGCCCCTGGCGGCCATGCAGGAGGTCGAGCCAGGCATAACGGAGGCCGTGTTCTCGGTCCTTTCTGTGGAAAGCTCGGTCAAGAGCCGCGCAAGCTATGGTGGAACCGCGCCACAGAACGTGCGGAAAATGGCCAAGACCTGGATAAAGCGGTTGGAAAAGCAACAGGGAAGGGGCTAGATGACGGCTTGACGGCCCTTGACGCCCCTGGGGCGCTCTGCTTTCGAGGGCGTGAGGGGCGTTGCCAACTGGGAACAGGGTTAGCGAGCCGCACATGCGCAGCCGCCTGCCGCTCTGGCTCGTGACGGCCACCACCGTGCTGGCATTGCTTGCCGGCGCGGGTTGCGGCGTGCGCGGGTCGCTGGATGCCCCGCCCAGAACGGCGAGCGATACGCCGCCCAGCAAACCGGGTGAGCCGGCGCCGCACAAGCCCACGATCCTCGACCCTCTGATCCGCTGACGCGTTCGTCCATGCACCATTTCGCCTACCGTGGTGGTGTCCTCCACGCGGAGGAGGTCAGCTTGGCGCGCATTGCCGCCGAGGTGGGCACGCCGTTCTACTGCTACGCCACGGCCACCATCGAGCGGCACTACCGGGTGCTGCAGGAGGCCTTCGCCGGCCTCGACGCCCTCATCTGCTATGCCATCAAGGCCAACTCCAACCAGGCCGTCATCGCCACCCTGGGGCGGCTGGGGGCCGGCATGGACGTGGTCTCCGAAGGCGAGCTCCGCCGGGCGCTGGCGGCCGGCGTGCCCGCCGACCGCATCATCTTCGCCGGCGTGGGCAAGACGCGCGAGGAGATGGCCTTTGCCCTGAGCCAGGGCATCCTCGGGTTCAACGTGGAGTCCGAGCCCGAGCTGGAGGCCCTGAGCGAGGTGGCCGCGGGCCTCGGCCGCAGCGCCCGCATCGCGCTGCGCGTCAACCCTGACGTGGACGCCCGGACGCATGCCAAGATCTCCACCGGCAAGGCGGAGAACAAGTTCGGCGTACCCTACGACGACGCACCGCGGCTGTGTGCCAGGGCGGCCCGGCTGCCGGGCATCGAGCTGACCGGCGTGCACATGCACATCGGCAGCCAGATCACCGACCTGCAGCCGTTCCGCGACGCCTTCACCCTCATGCGCGACCTGGTGGCCGACCTGCGCCGCGCCGGCCACCGCATCGAGCATCTCGACATCGGCGGCGGCCTCGGCGTGCCCTACCGCAGCAGCGCCAACGACATCGCGCCCTCGCCAAAGGCCTACGCGGCCGTGGTGCGCGAGGCCCTGGGCGGCCTGGGCGCGAAGATCGTGCTGGAGCCGGGCCGCGTGATCGTGGCCAACGCCGGGGTGCTGGTGGCCCGCGTCCTGTACGTGAAGCGAGGCCGGGGCAAGACCTTCGCGGTTGTCGATGCCGCCATGAACGACCTGATCCGGCCCACCCTGTACGAGGCCGAGCACGAGATCTGGCCGGTGCGCGAGGCCGCGGCCGGCGCCGTCCCGGTGGTGCAGGATGTGGTGGGCCCGGTGTGCGAGACGGGCGACTATCTCGCCCTCAACCGCGCGCTGCCCCCGCTCGCTGCCGGCGACCTCGTCGCCATCATGTCCGCCGGCGCCTATGGCGCCGCCATGTCCTCCACCTACAATTCGCGCCTGCTGGCGCCCGAGGTGCTGGTGAGGAGCGACGCGTGGTCCGTCGTCCGCCCCCGCCCCGCCTACGCCGACCTGATCGGCCTGGACCGCCTGCCGGATTGGCTCGCGTAGCTCAGCCCCCAGCCGGCGCCTCGTAATCCACCTGCACCAGATAGAGCCCGCGCGCGGGCGCCACGGGGCCGCAGGCGGCGCGGTTTGCCGCGGAGAGGGCGGCGGCGAGATCGGCGGCGGTCCATTTGCCTTCGCCCACCAGCTTGAGCAAGCCCACCATGGAGCGCACCTGGTTGTGCAGGAACGAGCGGGCCGAGGCCTCGATGAGGATCTCCTCGCCCGCCCGCGTCACCGCCAGGCGGTCCAGCGTCTTCACCGGCGATCGCGACTGGCAGCCGGCGGCGCGGAAGGTCGTGAAGTCGTGGCGGCCCACCAGCACCTGGGCGGCCGCCGCCATGGCCGCGGCGTTCATCGGCTGGGGCACCCACCAGACCCGGCCGCCGTCCAGCGCCGACGGGGCGCGCCGCGCCAGGATGCGGTAGCGGTAGTGGCGCGCGGTGGCGCTGAAGCGGGCGTCGTAGCTGTCGGGCACGACGGTGCAGTCGCGCACGACCACCGGCTCCGGCTTGAGATGGAAGTTGACCGCATCCCGCACCGTGTCGGTTGGCCACGCGCGCGCCAGGTCGAAATGGGCGACCTGGCCCAGGGCGTGCACCCCCGCATCGGTGCGGCCGGCGCCGCGCGGCATCGGCGATTCGCCCGAGAACCTGGCGATCGCCTGGGCCAGCCGCCCCTGCACGGAGAGGCCCTTGGCCTGCACCTGCCAGCCGACAAACGGCGTGCCGTCGTATTCGAGGGTGACGCGGTAGCGGGGCATGTGAGCGGATCGATGCCTGGATGGAGCGGGGTCAGACCCCTTGCCGACACCGCCGTATATCAACTCTGGCGCATATGCGAGGGGTCTGACCTCGTCTCCAACTATGCCGCCGAATCCCGGAACGCGGCCACCTGCCGGATGAGCAGGCCGAGGCGGGGATGGACGACCTCCAGCGAGAAGGTGAAGCGGTCGTCGCTCTCCTGGATGTGCCTGACGGTGAGCGCGCCGGGCGTCGCCCAGGCCGGCAGCGTCACGCGCCAGCGGCCCACGCCGATGAAATACCGGCCGCTGCGGAACACCAGGGCGCGCTCCTCCGCCGCCACCTTGAGCGTCATGCCGAGGCCGCAGCGCACGTGCTCCTCCAGGCCGGTCGGGCCGCGGAACAGCTTGCGCGAATGCACGACCTGCGGGAAGGCGCTTCTGCGGCCGTAGACCCTCGTCCAGACCTGCCCGCCGACGGACGCATCCTCGGTCACGCTCACCACGGCCGGCACGCCCGCGTCGCGCCCGGTCGGCAACGGGCCGCCGATCAGCCGCAGCGCCTGCGCGAGCAGCCAGCCGGCGCGGCTCATGCGCGCCTCCACCACCTCGCCGGTGTAGACGGCCGTTCCCCCGGCGGCGAGCCGCTTGGAGAAGCGGCGGCGCACAGCGGGCGGCAGCCGCGCCCATTCGGCATCCGACAGCAGCGACCGGAACCGCAGATCGCCGAGCGGCTCCGCGACATCGCCTCGCGCCGGAGCGGTCTCGCGGAGATCCTCGCGCAGATCCTCGCGGAGATCCTCTGGCCTGGCTGCAGCACGCTCAACGCTCATGCTCCCCCTCCGATCCCGTCCGCGACGGCCGCTTGCCCCTGCCTGCGGGCAGGAACCTCACGATCCGCGCTCCCAGCCGCATCAGCGCCGCGAGCTGCGGGCGCGGCACCGCCAGCATCTGCGTGAACCAGCGGTCCGCCGTCTCGGTGAACTCCAGCATCTCCTTGAGGCGCCTGGCCGCCAGCGGGGGCACCGAGGCATCTCTGCTCGCGTCGCTCACGCAGGCCTTGAGCGCGGCCAGCGCCGGGTCGATCTCGCGCGCCTTGCGGCCGGCGGCGATGCGGGCCACCAGCTCCCAGATGTCGGCCTCGGCCTCGAAATGGTCGCGCCGGTCGCCCTTCACCGGCACGCGCCGGATCAGGTTCCAGGCCAGCAGCTCCCGGATGGAGGTCGAGACATTGGAGCGGGCCACGCCCAGGACGGCGGCGATGTCCTCGGCGGTCATGGGGGCGGCCGAGACGTAGAGCAGCGCGTGGATCTGGGCCACCGTGCGGTTGACGCCCCACTGGCTGCCCATGTCGCCCCAGTGCAGCACGAACCGCTCCACCGCCGGGGGCAGCCGCTCGCTCGTCGTGTTTGTAATTTCTGTCATGACAGAAATATCAGACGAGCCGAGCAGAGTGTCAAGCCTGTGGTTGGCGGCAAGCGCCTGACTGACCTATGGGACAACTCGTGGAGCCCAGAACGCCTGAGCGGAGGGCGCGCAAACGAGGTCGCCGCCGTAGCCTACCTATGCGGCCTTAGACTTAACTGCCTCAAAATCCAACTCCACCTTGTCACCCTGCCAAAGGACGATGGGAACCTTCTTTCCATCCTCCTTCACCTCGATCGCGACGATTCCCAACCTCTCCAGGCTGCGCAACGTGCGAGTTAGATTTGGCAGGGCGCGATCGGCGATCTCAGCCAATTCGGTCAATGACTGGGGCTGTGAATTTCGGATGATCTCCAGCAGCAGCATGTTCTTCTCGGTCAGCACCTTGAAAAGCGCATCGAGCGACGACACCCAAACCTTCGGCTCGTGGGCCAATGGCTTCTCCCCGCGCGCGATCCTTATCATTCGCTCCCGGACGTAACTGGGCGGAGCGATGCCAACTCGCAAAGTCTTCGTTACAGCCACGGCACGCCCTCCTCTTTCATCAACGCGCGCACGTCGGGTCCAAAAGTCTTCCATCAGTTGGGCAGGCGACTCGAAATCGTACCAGGTGACGCGGTTCCGATAGTGACGATGATCACGCCCGCGACCTTTTTTCTGAGCCCGCTTCGCCGGCCCGCTCCCGATCCTGGGAAAATGCGCATTGTCATAGCCGAGTATCCTGCTTCCTCCAGGTCGATGCAGAGTCAACGTGTAGTTGATCCCATGTGGTCTCATCTCATCCGTAGGCACCCGGAAAGCCCTGACCAATACCCAGTAGCCTCCACCGACCTCATCGGTCCATCCGTGAAGACTGAGCAGGGTCTCGACCCCGATGTCGCCGGAATCGTTCGACACGTCCTTATCAGTACTTGATAAGTGGCCATGAATCAAGTACCGGACGGGCGATGGCGAGAACGCCGGGTGGCCAGGACTACTATGTCCGCACGGCCTGTCGTTGAGGTGCTCAAGTGCCAGTCCGAGGCCCCAGGTAGTTGGCTGCTTTGAACCGACCCCTTCAATCTCCGCGCCTCCGCCCCGCGAAGAACGCCGCAATGGCGGCCCGCGGCTCGTCGGTCTTGTAGGCTTCCGACAGGGCGTCGATGCCGGCGAGGATGCCCTCCTCCACCGAGACCCGCTGCCAGCGGTTCATCAGGGCCTTCTGGGCGCGGACCGCCCGCGGCTGCGCCCGGCAGATGGCGGCGAGCCACGCCTCCACGGCGGCGTCGAGGTCGGCGGCCGGGGCCACCTTCTGCACCAGGCCCATGGCCAGCGCCTCGGCGGCGGAGATGAGGGCGCCGGTGATGAGCATCTCGCGGGTCCGGCCCCAGCCGATCAGCCCCGGCAGCAGCGCCGCCTCGATCACCGACGGGATGCCCATCGCCACCTCGGGCATGCCGAACCTGGCCTCGTCGGCCGCCGCCCGGAAGTCGCAGCTGGCCGCCAGCTCCAGGCCGGCGCCGAGGCAGAAGCCGCCGATGCGGCCGATCACCGGCACCGGGCAGTCGCGAATGGCCCGGCACGCCTCGTGCAGGCGCGTGATGAACAGGCGGGCGCTGTCAGGCTCCAGAGCCCCCAGCTCGTTGAGGTCCGCCCCGCCGATGAAGGCGCGGTCGCCGGCGCCGGTCAGAACCACGGCGCGCAGCGCCGCGTCCTCGCCCAGTTTGGCGAAGGCCTCGGCCAGACCGAGAATCAGGGGGGTGGACAGACAGTTGAGCCGACGCCGGTTGTCCACTGTCACGACCGCGATTGCGCCCTCCGGCCGCTCCTCGCGTCTTACCAGCACGGCTGCTTCGCCCATAGTCCTCCTCCTCGTGCCAGGCCCGCTCTCGCGCTTCGCGGAAACGGCGCCGGCATTCGATATTGTGCACCCTGTTGGCGCGTCGGGGTTGACCCGCGTGCCCGATGCCGGCACGGCAACTCGACCTCAGGAGGTCTCGGAGTCCGCAATCTCCAAAGCAGGGCTCCGAATGCCGCAAAGCCGGTTTCTACCCGGGCACGCTTCCACGTCCAAAGAGACGGCACAAGATGGCACCCGCGTCCAAGGCTGCATCCATGGCTCCGGCCCTGGCGGCTGCGTGCGGCCTGCTCCGGCCGGGGCTCGCGACCACGGCGCTTGCCCTCCTGCTGCTGCAGGGGCTCCCGGCTCGCGCCGAGCCGCAGGGCGCCGCGGAGCTGGGCGCGGTCGCCGGGGCGGCTGGCTCGGCGCCCAACCCCGAGCCGCGCCCCTCCGCCGCCAGGATCTGTGGGGTTCTGGCTGAGGCCGCGGCCGACAACGGGCTCCCCGTCGAGTTCTTCACGCGCCTGATCTGGCAGGAGAGCCGCTTCAAGCCCGACGCGGTCAGCCCGAAGGGTGCGCTCGGCATCGCCCAGTTCATGCCGCGCACCGCCTCCGGGCGCGGCCTCGCCGACCCGCTCGAACCGCTGACCGCCTTGCGCGAATCGGCCAGCTATCTGCGCGAGCTGCGCACCACGTTTCGCGGCAATCTGGGCCTCGCCGCGGCGGCCTACAACGCCGGTCCCGGCCGGGTCGAGGCGTGGCTGGCCCGCCGGCGCGGCCTTCCGGAGGAGACCCGCAGCTACGTGCTCTCCGTGACCGGCCATGCCGCCGACGCCTGGGCCTCCGACCCGCCGCCGCAATGGCAGGTCTCCGGCGGCCCGCTGAAGGTCGATTGCGCCGAGCTTGGCAAGCTCATCACGGCCGGTCTGCGCGCGCGCCCGGTCTTGACGTCGAGCCCAGCCTGGGGGCCGTGGGGCGTGCAGCTGACCGCCAACTGGTCCGAGGGGCCGGCGCTGGCCGCCTACGAGCGGCTGCGGCGCACCTACGAGGCGGTTCTGCGCGACCGGCTGCCGCTGGTCCTGCAAGCACGCCTGCCGGGCCGGCGTGGGGCCACCAAGTACATCGTCCGCGTCTCCGAGAGGAGCCGCGCCAACGCCGATTCCCTGTGTGGGAGGCTGCGAACCGCCGGCGGCGCCT
>DATMZP010000126.1:0-19357 GCA_035573595.1 Hyphomicrobiaceae bacterium | reverse complement strand
CCACCTGGTAGATCACGGCGGAGGGAGCGGGGGTCTGCGGGAGGCCGGCCGCAATCCTCGCCAGCCGGCGATCGAAGGCGTCGATCAGCGCCTCCCCGCGCGCCCCCTCGCCGACCGCGGCGGCGACGATGCGCACTGCGGTGCGCACGCCGTCGAGGTCGGAGGCCAGCGGCACCACCACCACGTTCGCCTTGAGCCTCCGCAAAAGATGCACGGTCGGTGCGACGCCGAACGGGCCGGCGAGGATGAGATCGGGCTTGTGGCGGAGCACGTCCTCGGCGGCTCCGTGCGTGATGGGGATGCCCTTGCCCTTCTCCCAGATCGCCGACACCTCCGGGTCGGCGGCCAGGTGCGTCACCGCCGCGATCCGCTCCCGCTCCACCAGGTCGATCAGCAGCTGATCGGCGCACAGGTCGAGCGAGACGATGCGGGCGGGCTTGGCGCCGGCTTGCGCGGGCACGCCATGCGCCAGGAGTCCCAGGCACGTTGCCAGGGCAATGGCGGCTGCCAGAGTCCTGAGCCAAATTCCCAGTCGCACCCTGCTGCCGCTCCGTTTCAGGCGATCCGCTATTCGGCCGTGCCAATGGCAAGGCCGTCAGGTCCGCCGAAGGTGAACCTGAGCCCGGCGAAGGCCGTGATGCCGGGCGTGTTGAACCCAAACACCTCTTGATATTGGGCATCCAGGGCGTTCTCAACCCTCCCGAACAGCTCCACGCCTTTCTGAAGCTTGTAGGAGGCGGCGAGGTTGACGAGCCAGTAGTCGTCGAGCGTGACACGGGACGAGGTGAAGGTGAAGTCCGGGGCGACGAAGCCGGCGTTGTCCTGCATGCGGCCGTTGTAGATCGCCGCCAGGTTCACCGAGCCGCGCCCGTCGGCAAAGGCGTAGGTGAGATCCGCGCGTCCGGCGTGGCGCGGGCGGCGCACCTCGGGAAACAAGACGGTCCCGGTGGGATCGATATTGAGGTCGGCCCCGTTGGCATCGAGATAGGTGTAGCTCGCGCCGAAGCGCAGCGACGGCGTCAGCTGCGCGCGCAAGGCGACCTCGATGCCGCTGCGCTCGCTCTCGCCATTCAGGTTGGCGATGCTCGTGCCGAAGCCTACAATCTCGTTGGTCAGGTTGGCGTGAAAGTAAGTGACATCGAGGAAAGCGCGGTCCTTGATGAGCGCGAACTCGACGCCGGCATCCCAACCGACCGATTCCTCGGGCTTCAGGTTGGGGTTGCCCTTGAACGGCGGCGAGCCGAGAAAGAAGCCGAACTGCTCGAACATGCCGGGCAGCGCCACTCCGGTGCCGACGCTGGCATGCGGGCGGATCTTCAGCTCCGGCAGGTTGAGCGATAGAGCCGTGCGCCAGGTGGTGAAGTCCTGGAACGTGTCGTTGTCGTCGTGGCGCACGTTGCCGGTCACGTACAGGCGCTTGAAGAATTCTCCCCGGTATTCGCCGACGACGCCGACTTGGCTTCTCTCGCGCTCCAGGCCGTCCGAGCTCGGCGTGAACCTCTCGGTCTGCGTATCGACCTGGCTGCTGATCGCGTGCTTGGCCGCGAGAAACGTGGGAGTGTCGAACCGGTAGGTGACGAGATACGCGAGCTTGTCGCGCTCATTGTCGTTGTCGCTCGGCCCGAACAGGTCGGACTGGGTCTTCACCTCGGTATGGTTTCGGTTGAAGCTCACGACTTGGCTCAAGGCGCCGTCGAGCGTGTCCCACTTGAGCTTGACGCCGCCGAGGAACACGTTGGTGTCGCTGGTGGCGAAGCTATCGGTCGGGACCTGGAGCCCGAAAAAGGGCGTGTCGTCGGTGTTGGCGAAGTTTCGAGAATTGCGCACGACAAAGTCGAGCGTGAGCCCTTTCGCGAGGGTGGCCCCGCCCTTGAGGGTCAGAGTGGTATTGCGCCAGGGGTCTTCCTCGGACCCGGTCTCGGACCAATTGAAGAACTGCGCGCCGCGCTGCTGAGCGGAGGCATAGAACCACGCGCGGTCGTTGCCGCCCGACACCCGCCCGCTCACGTCGTGTGTGCCGAGGCTTCCGCCCTCGGCCCGCACGCTGGCGGTGAACGGCCCCTTGCCGGTCTTTGTGACGATGTTGATGACGCCGCCGATCGCCTTGGAGCCGTAGAGGCCGCTCTGCGGTCCGCGAATGATCTCGATGCGCTCGATGTCGTCGGCCAGCAGGCTGGCGAAGTCGAACTCGCCGATTGCGTTGTCGCCCGCGTCGATGCCGTCGATCAGAACCAGCGTGTGGTTGCCCTCCGCGCCGCGGATGCGCACCTGCGCGACGCCGGCCGAGCTGCCCGTTCGGCTGACCGCCACCCCGGGAAGGCTGCGCAGCGCGTCGGCGGCGTGGCGGATCTGCTGCGCCTGCAGCTGCGCGCCGGTGACGACGGTGACCGCTGTGCCGATCTGCTCCAGCGGCACCCCGCCGGCGTCGCCGCCGCCGTCGTTGGCCGCCTCGGGCGGGGGCGCGGTCTCGCTGGACGCGCCTTTGCCGGACGACGGCCGCCGCGTCTCCAGGGTGGCGCCCTGGACGTAAACTCCGGGCAGCTGGCCCTGCGAGGCGGCGGGGTTGGATAGGGAGACGACTCCAAGTCCTGTTAGAACTGCGATTGGAATGCCTGTACGCGAACGCATGACGCCTCTCCGAACGCAAGGAGCGGAGGCGGCACGGCGCCCTTCAAGGAGCGGACGAAGCCGAAGTGCGGCTGGACCCGGAGGGCCGGCCGGCGGCTAGATCAAGATATGGCTGGCTTCGCTGGCCCCTTGGCGGACATCACCGGCACGACCCCTACTCACGACACACAAGAGTCGTCGCCACTACGGTGGTCCGCTCGCCCGCACGCCCCGCGCGGGAGATGGGCGACACGTGCCGGCAGGTCTCCTGGCTCACGGCTCTCGGTTTGACACCTTGCGCATCGCCTCCGCCTTCCCGCCGGGGTTGCCGGCAGTGGCCTCTGGGGCGACGCTCGCCGCTTACAGTTGCGGGGGCAGCCGCGGCGTTGAGGCAGGCAGAGCCTCGCACCGCGTTCCCTTTTCACCGCCGCAGCCCGTGGTGGAAGCCTTGGGGCCGCGACGAGACCGTCACGCGAGGCAATCGAAGCGGCGCTGGTGCGCGGCTGTCAATACGGATCTGACGGATTTGGCCGCGTTGCGCCTTTTTTCTCATGCATGCTGACCATACCGCCACGGTGCCACCCGTGCATTTGCTTCCCCCGTCGTCGATGGGAGATAAGGCGGGAGCCGCGGAGGCAGGGTGCAGACGATTGGGCCTCCGCACCGGTTGCGGAGTTGGAGCAAGGGGGGACTGCGATGGGCATTCCGGCACCGCTCGATGCGGCCATTGTCGCACCGGCCATGCTCCTCGGGCTGCTCGGCGTCTGGCTCGGCTTCGCCCGATCGTCGGTAGCCTGGCCGATGCGATGGGTGCTGCCGCTGCTTGGCGCCTACGCCGCGGGGAGGCTCGCGGAGATCGCTCTCCTCGTCGGCTGGGAAATCGCAGAGCTGTCGCGTCTCGTGGGGCCGCCCGTGACCTGGATGACCTTCATCGTCGCCTTTCTGGCAACGCTGGTCCCATTGCTGATGTTCATGGACAACCTGATAGCGCGGGTCGCGGTCTGGACGGCCGCGCGCCGCGTCGGGCCTGGAGAGCGCGTGCTTGGCGGGCTGTTCGGCATGGCGTGCGGCCTGGTCCTCATGGCGGCCGCCATCGAGCATGCGCCGATACGGCGCGGGACGGCGGAAGAGCCGGCCTGGGTGCGCGCCTCCGTCCTGCTGCCCTGGTTCAGGGGCGCATCCGAGGCGGTCGAGAGCGCGCTGTCGCTCGCGTGGCGCCCTTCAGCGACCGGCACGCGGCAGCGGCGATAGCGATCGGTTGGGATGTCGCAACGAGCGGTGCCATGCGGCTTCGCCGCATTGACGCCCTGCGGGTTCCCGGCCCGCTACAGCTTGTGCGCCATGCGCTCCTTCTTGGTCTTGAGGTAGCGCGTGTTGTAGCTCGACGGCTTGACGATCAGCGGCAACTGCTCGACCACATCGACGCCCTCGGCCTGCAGCGCCTCCACCTTGGCCGGGTTGTTGGTGAGGAGGCGGATCTCCGGGTAGCCGAGATCGAACAGGATATGGGCGGCGAGATCGTAGTCGCGCGCCTCGATGGGGGCGCCGATGGCCACGTTGGCGTCCACCGTGTCGTAGCCCTGGTCCTGCAGGGCATAGGCGCGGATCTTGTTGACGAGGCCGATGCCGCGGCCTTCCTGGTAGGGAAGGTACACCAGCACCCCTACGGGGCTCGACAGGATGCGATCGAGCGACGCCTGCAGCTGCGGGTAGCAGTCGCAGCGCAGCGAATGGAAGATGTCGCCGGTGACGCAGCCGCTGTGCACCCGCACCACGGGAATCGTATGCCCGTTGCCCGCATCCTTATTCCGGTGCACCAGCACCATGGCTTGGCAGGTCGGGTCCGCGCCCTGGTAGGCACGCGCCTCGACTTTCACCTCTCGGTTGCGGAACTCGATCGGCAGAATGGTCCGGGCGGACCAGTCGATGTCCAGCTCAACAGATTTCACGGCATTCGATGGCATCGAACTCTCCAAAGGCGTGCCCGGCGCGGATATGTGGGGACGATTTGGGTCTTGTAAAGGCGGCGGCCGGCGTCGCTCCGTCACAAGTTATTACCGGAATATTGCGGATGCCTACGTCGTTGACGCTCCGTACGGTTACGTTTGGGCCGGGGGTTCGGGGTTGAACCCGCTCGCGCTGCGTCGGCGGATCGCAGAAGAGTGCCGGGGTCCCGGGCAGCACGGCTCACCATCGGGTCGGCACCGTTCGTCGAACGCCGTCCCGCACCACCCCACACCACCCTCGGCCCGCCAGCCGACACCAACGTCGGGGTGATTGAAACGGTTCCCCGTGCAGACGGCGCGGCTCGCCGGCGGGGCTCTCCCTGGGCCGGTTCCCGCAATCCGATCAACCCGTTGCGGCCCGTTGTGGCCTGTGTGTGTCCCGCGCATGGCCGGGTTGGGTCGGTCCCGCGCGGCTCTCTTTGTGCAGAGCACGCCGGTCTTCGCAACTGCGCAAGCCTGCGACACGCTCGCCGTCGGCAGCTTCGCCGCTTCATTGGCGGTTCATCGAGGCTATGGTCGTCTGTGACGGTTAGATGACGATCGGGCGCTACCTCCATGTCGGACCAGTCCATGGGCTTGCCGGGCGTACCGGCAACTGGGGTGGCCTCGCGCGCCCTTGCGACTCATTGGCTGCTCCGGCCGGTGCAGGCCACGACCGCCTGGGCCGCCGCCGCCGCGCTCTGGACCGGCATGGGCCTCTATTTCTGGCAGGACGAGGGACAGACCTATTTCCTCTACACGGCAGCCGTGACCGCGGCGCTCATCGCCTTCGCGACTCTGCTTTCGCGCCGGGTGCTGTTCGCGACTGCACTGGTCACGTCCGTGGTCGCCATGACGGTGGCCGCCGCATCGGTCAAGCGGGCCACCATGAACATGGTGGTGCACGCCTACGACCTGTTCTTCTACCTGAGCTCCCTCTCGACGGTGAGCTATCTGTGGAGCGAGCAGCGGCGCTACCTCGTAGGCGCCATGGCCAGCGTGCTCGCGGCGGCGATGGTCGTCGGCGTTGCCTACCGCCTGGATGGTACGCGCGTTGCGCGCCGGCGGTCGGTCGCGGCTTTCTTGCTCGGCATCCTCATCGCGTGGTGCGGGGTGTACCTCAAGGGCGAGCGGCGCCACATGCAGTTCTTTTTCGAAAACCTTTATGTCTCGTCGTTCTACGCCTCCTGGGGCGAGACGGTGGAGGCGCTCTGGCGCGGCGCGCTGCTGGAGGCCGACCCGCACTCGGGCGTGGCGCCGGCCTTCACGGTGCCGGACCGCTGCGAAACGGCCGCCAAGCCGCCGCACATCATCCTGATCCACCAGGAATCGGTGGTGCAGCCGTCGCTGTTCCCGACGCTGGGCTACGACCACTCGGTGGACCCGTTCTTCCGCTCCGCCGACGGCACCCTGCGCCGGCTCAGGGTGGAGACCTACGGCGGCGCGTCGTGGCTCACCGAGTTCTCGCTTCTGGCGGGCGTCTCCACGCACTCGTTCGGCGGCATGCGCCAGTTCGTGCAGACGTTCATGCAGAACCGGCTCAAGGACACCCTGCCGCAGGCCCTGGAGCGCTGCGGCTACCGCAATGTCGTGTTCTACCCGATGCACAAGAACTTCGTGTCCAACGACAGGTTCTACACCTCCATCGGCATGCGCGAGATCTTCGACATGAAGGCGCAGAAGGCGAGGACCGTGCAGGAGCGCGACCGCTTCTACTACGACAACGCCCTCGACGAGATGGTGCGTCACTTCAAGGCCAGCAAGCGCCCGCTCTTCACCTACATCCAGACCATGTCGGCGCACTGGCCGTACGACTTCACTTTCGCGCCGGAGATGACCGTCCCCGGCGGCGACCGCGGCACCGACCCCGAGATGCACGAGTACCTGCGGCGGCTGTCGCTCGCCAAGGTGGACTACGACTACCTGCTGGGCGAGCTGCAGCGCCGCTTCCCGCGCGAGCGGTTCCTGATCGTGCACTACGGCGACCATCAGCCGATGGCCACCCGCACACTGCTGGGCTTTAGGAGCGAGACCGAGGCCGAGGACGTGGCGCTCGACCCGGATTCGATCGGCTTTGTCACCTACTATGCCGTGCGGGGCGTCAACCAAGTCGTGCCGCCACTGCCGGCCTACGAGACGCTCGATGTATCCTATCTCGGCAGTGTCATCCTGGAGCTGGCGGGGCTGCCCCTGTCGGACGCCCACCGCGAGCGACTGTGGCTCATGTCGCGGTGCGAGGGGCGCTACTACACCTGCTCCAGGCGCGACGAGATCCTGCGTTTCCACCGGCGCTTGATCGATTCGGGCATCGTCGCGGCGCACTAGCGAGGCGCGCGCCCCGCGGCGGATTGACCCGCCTCGGCGGTGCACGATTGTCGCTGCGGTCTTGCCCCTGGGCCGGCAGCGTGGCAAAGCGGCATTGGTTTCTTGCTACTGGAGGTTTCAGCGTGACAGGCATGGCGCCCGACATGGCCGTTCCGGCCCAGACGGCGCCCGATGCCGCGCCGGGGGGTCCAGCTCGTGAGCCATCCGGGAAAACATCCAGGGATACGTCAGTCGGACGGCGCCGCCGCATGCTGTCGGTGATCGTGCCGGGGCTCAACGAGGAGCGCGCCATCCCCGCCCTGGTGGAGCGCCTGACGCCGGTGCTCGACAGCCTCGACCTCGACTGGGAGACGATCTTCGTCGACGACGGCTCCACCGACGGCACCATGGCGGTGCTCAGGGCGCTCAACGCCCGCGACCCGCGCTTCAAGGCGATCTCGCTAAGCCGCAACTTCGGCAAGGAGATCGCCGCGGCCGCGGGGCTCCGGTACGCGCGCGGGGACGCCGCCGTCCTCATGGACGCCGACCTGCAGCACCCGCCCGAGGTGATCGCCGGCTTCGTCCAGCACTGGCGCGAGGGCGCCGATATGGTCTACGGCAGCCGCGTCGACCGCGATGCCGACACGCTGGTGCATCGGCTCCTGGCCAGCCTGTTCTATGCCGCATTCGGGAGGCTGAGCGGCACCGTGCTGCCCGAAGGGGCGGGCGACTTCCGCCTGCTCGACCGCAAGGCGGTCGATGCCATGAACCGCATGGGCGAGCGGGTGCGCTTCAACAAGGGGCTCTATGCCTGGATGGGGTTCCGTACGGTCGGCGTGCCATTCAGCGTGCCGCCCCGCGTGACCGGCCACTCGCGCTGGCGCATCCGCAGGCTGGCGCAGTTCGCCGTCGACGGACTGGTGTCGTTCTCAACCATTCCCCTCAGGGTGTGGTCCTACCTCGGGCTCGTCATCTCGCTGCTGGCGCTGGGCTATGCCTCGGTCGTTCTGATCACGACGCTCATCCACGGCACGGACGTGCCCGGCTTTCCGTCGCTGCTCATCTCCGTCATGTTCTTCGCCGGCGTGCAACTCATCTCGCTCGGCGTGCTCGGCGAATACCTCGGCCGCATGTACGAGGAGGTGAAAGGCCGGCCGCTGTTCCTGATCGCCGAGGAGCTGGGGCTGGAACGTCCGCCCGAAGGCACACCGGGCGCGGCCGGGCCTGGGGAGCGCGGACGCGGCCGATGATCATTCTCTGCGCCGACGACTACGCCCTGACGGAAGGCGTCTCCCGCGCTGTGGGCGAGCTGGCGGCGGCGCGCCGGCTGTCGGCCACCAGCGCCATGGTTACGACGCCCTGCTGGCCGGCGATGGCGCAGCGCCTCGTCGTGCACCGCGGCCGCATTGCTGTGGGGCTGCACCTGAACCTCACGCTGGGCGGGCCGCTGGGCGCCATGCCCCGCCTGGCCCCCGGCGGCATGTTCTCCAAGCGCAATGCCCTGCTCCTCCGCGCCCTGCTGGGTCTCGTCGGCCGGGCGGAGGTGCGCGGCGAGATCGAGCGGCAGCTCGACGCCTTCGAGCGGCACCTGGGGTTTCCGCCCGACCACATCGACGGCCACGAGCACGTCCACATGCTGCCGGGTATCCGGCAAGGCCTGTTCGAGGCGGTGTCGCGGCGCTATCCGGGTGCCAAGCCGCTGCTGCGCGACCCCGCCGACGGCTGGAGCGCCATCGCCGCCCGCGGCGGAGTGCAGGGCAAGGCCAAGGCGGTGGCGGCGCTGGCGTACGGCTTTGGCGCGGGGGCACGCCGGCGCGGGCTTCCCACCAACGCGGGCTTCTCGGGGTTCTCCGGCTTCGACGTGAGCGAGCCCTACGCCGAGGAGCTGGAGCGCGCCCTGCGCCAGCCGGGGCCGCTCCACATCGCGATGTGCCACCCCGGCCATCCCGATGCCGAGCTTGCCGCCCTCGACCCGGTGGTGGAGCGGCGGCGCATGGAGTACGAGGCGCTGATGCGAGACGCGTCCCTGGTCGAGCGGATCTGGCGGCCGGCGCGTGGCGCCGACGGACTGCCGGTGGACTGGTCGCGGGTGGGAGAGACAGCATGACGACGAGCAAATGGAGCACGTCCGCTCCCGGCGCCCAGCATCCCCTGATGCATGGCCTGGCCTTCGTATTCTCCGGCAGCCTGGCGTTCGTGGTCGATGTGGGCATTCTCCAGCTGCTGACCACGTTCTTCGGGCTCCACCCGATCGTTGCGCGCATCCCCTCGCTGTTCTGCGCGCAGGTGACCGGCTGGCTGTCGCACCGGCGGTTCACCTTTCGCCTGACGACGCCGCCAACCTTTGCCGAGCTGCTGCGCTACCTCGGGGTGCAATCGACGGTGTCGCTCATCAACTACGGGATTTTCGCGCTGATCGTGCTGGGGTGGCCGGCCATCGGGTCGATGATCGCCCTGGCCATCGCGTGCATCATCGGCATGTTCTTCTCCTACATCGGCATCCGCTTCGCCGCCTTCCGTCTCGGCCAGCGCCCGCACGGATGACGGCGCCACCTTGGACGGGCACATCGGGGCAAATGCCCGGCATTGTGCAGGGACTTGCTCTCAGACACCCAGTTGGGAGCACTACCATGGCGAATGATCCCATTTCGGGCCTGCCGGCGTTCGAGCCCGTCCATCCCGGTGAGATCCTCCGGGAGGACGTTCTTCCCGATCTCGACATGCCGCGCGCGAGGCTCGCTGAGCATCTGGGCGTATCGCGCCAGACGCTCTACGATATCATCAATGAGAAGCGCGCCGTAACCGCCGACATCGCCGTGCGCCTGGGCCTTGGCACCAGTCCACTGCTTTGGCTGAGCTTGCAGGTTCAGCACGAAGCGTGGCACACGGCACGACAGCTGGAAATGGCAAAGATCAGGGCGCTCGATCGGCCTTGCGCGGCAGCGTAGCAACCGCCGACCGTGTCGGCGCAGGCCGGGCTCGATGGGAAAACCGGGCGATGCCCTCCCGCGCAGACCCCCCGGCTATGTGCCGCTTCGCAGTGTTGCGCCCAACGGTTATGCGGCCTGCGGCGCCTTGGCCTCCTTCACTGCCTCCACCGCCACATCGCGCAGCTCGCGGCGCAGCACCTTGCCGACGTTGGTCTTGGGCAGCTCCTTGCGGAAGATCACGTATCTCGGCCGCTTGTAGGCGGTGAGCTGCTGGGCGCAGAAGTCCTTGAGAGCCTGGGCCGTGAGCGAGGGGTCCTTCTTAGCGACGAACAGCACCACCGCCTCGCCGGACTGGTCGTCCGGCACTCCGACAACGGCGCATTCGAGCACGCCGGGGTGGCTCGCCACCACGTCCTCCACCTCGTTGGGGTAGACGTTGAAGCCCGACACCAGCACCATGTCCTTCTTGCGGTCCACGATCTTGATGTGGCCCTCGGCGTTCATGACGCCGATGTCGCCGGTGCGGAAAAAGCCGTCCGCGGTCATCACCTTGGCGGTCTCGTCGGGGCGCTGCCAGTAGCCGGCCATCACCTGGGGGCCGCGCGCGCAGATCTCGCCGGCCTCGCCCAGGGCCAGCTCGCGGCCCTCCTCGTCGCGGATGGAGATCTCTGTCGACGGCACAGGCAGCCCGATGGTGCCGGTGTACTCGGCGCTGGTCGCCGGATTGCAGGTGAGCACGGGCGAGGTCTCGGACAGGCCGTAGCCCTCGATGATGGGGCAGCCAGTGAGACCGACAAAGCGCTCCGCCACCGCCCGCTGCACCGCCATGCCGCCGCCGTTGGCGGCGCGCAGGCCCTTGAAGTTGATCTTGCCGAAGTCGGGGTGGTTGAGCAGTGCGTTGTAGAGCGTATTCACCGCCGGCAGCATGTGGAACTCGTGCTTGCTGAGCTCCTTGATAACGGCCGGGATGTCGCGGGGGTTGACGATCAGCAGGCACCGGCCGCCGACGCGCATGCCGAGAAGTGCGCAGACGGTGAGCGCGAAGATGTGGTAGAGCGGCAGTGCCGTGACGATGGTGAAGCGCTCTGGGCGCCCACCTTTGTCGAACGCCGGCTGTAGCCATGCCTCGTTCTGCAGCACGTTGGCAACCACGTTGCGGTTGGTGAGCGTGGCGCCCTTGGAGACGCCGGTGGTGCCGCCGGTGTACTGCAGGAACGCCACGTCGTCGGGCCCGATGGCGGGCTTCTTGAGCGGCAGGCCGCGACCGGCCGCGACCGCGTGGTTGAACTTGACGGCGCCGGGCAGGGAGAAGGCCGGCACCATCTTCTTCACCTTGCGCACGACCAGATTGACGATCGGCCCCTTCGGGAAGCCCAGCATGTCGCCCATGCTCGCCAGCACGATGTGCTGCACGCGAGCTCTGGGCAGCACCTGCTCGAGGGTGCGCGCGAAGTTCTCGACGATGACGATGGCCTTGGCGCCGGAGTCCTTGAGCTGATGCTCGAGCTCGCGCGGGGTGTAGAGCGGATTGACGTTCACCACCACGCAGCCGGCCCGCAGGATGCCGAACACGGCCACCGGGTACTGCAGCAGGTTCGGCATCATGACGGCGACCCGGTCGCCGCGCACAAGACCGCGGCTCTGCAGCCAGGCGGCGAACGCGGCCGACAGCCGGTCGAGCTGGCCGTAGGTCAGGGTCTTGTCCATGGAGAGGTAGGCGTGGGAGTCGCGGTATTTGGCGAAGCTCTCCTCGCACATCTCCACCAGCGAGGAATAGCGCGAGGGGTCGATATCGGCCGGCACACCGGCGGGGTAGTTCTTGAGCCAGATGCGGTCCATGGGCGCCTCCCTGCTGTCGTTGGCCGCCAGCATAGGGCGTCGGCAGGCAAGGGGCTAGGTTCCCTGAAACCTGACCCCTGAAACTGATCCCTGGTTAAGCTCGGCGGCGACCGAACCCCAGGCGCTCGAAGAAGCCCACCTTGCGAGGCACCGGGTCGGACTCGCGCTGCGGCACGATGGTGAGCTCCCGCGACGCCTCGGGCAGCTCGCGCGCGGATGGCGCCAGCTCGCGCCAGTTCACCGGCGGAGGCGGGAGGGGCGGGGGCCCCGCCGCCGGGGCGGTCAGCTCGCGCCAGTTGACGGGCGGAGGCGGAAGCCCGTCGGCCGGACCGCGCCGGCTCCGACGCCGCGGCTCGGGCGACACCTCGACGCCATCGGGCAGCGTGGGTCGCCGCGCCGCACCGGCCTCCGCCGGGCGCCGCGCGCCGTTGGCGCTCTTGCGTGGCCGTGCGGGCGCCGTCTTGGGGAGCGTGCTCAGGCCCTCCCCGGCCGCCGGGTCGGCCTCGCCGGCCATGGGTCGCTCCATGGGCCTCTCGCCCGCGCCCGTGTCGGCCTCAGCCATCGCCCGCCGCGACCTGGAGCGGCCGCGGGCGGGCGCGCGGGCATGGTCGGGGTCGCCCAGCGCCTCGTTGAGGCGGCGGCCGAAGGCCGGCTCCGGCGCCGGCTCGCGCTGGGAGCGCGGCGTCCACGCCGGCAGGTCGCCCTCGCGCATGGGCTCCGGCGCGAGCGTCCGCGGCATCCCGGAGGCGACGATGGAGACGCGGATGCGGTCGCCGAGGCCGTCATCGAAGGTGGCGCCGACGATGATGTTGGCGTCGGGGTCCGCCTCCTGGCAGACGCGGCTTGCCGCCTCCTCCACCTCCCACAGCGTCATGTCGCGGCCGCCGGTGATGCAGAGCAGCAGGCTGCGCGCGCCTTTCAGCGTCACCTCGTCGAGCAGCGGGTTGACGATCGCCTCCTCGGCGGCGGCGATGGCGCGCTGCTCGCCGGCGGCCTCGCCCATGCCCATCATGGCCCGGCCCATGCCCCCCAGCACCGCCCGCACGTCGGCGAGGTCGAGGTTGATGAGGCCCTCCTTGATGATGAGGTCGGTGATTGTGACGATGCCGGAGTACATCACCTGGTCGGCCATCACGAAGGCGTCGGCGAAAGTGGTCCGGTCGGTGGCGATGCGGAACAGGTTCTCGTTGGGGATGACGAGCAGCGTATCGGCGTACTTTCTGAGCTCGGCGATGCCGGCTTCCGCGTTGCGCAGCCGCTTGGCGCCCTCGAACTGGAACGGCTTGGTCACCACCGCAATGCTGAGGATGCCGAGATCCCTCGCCTCCCGCGCGATCACGTAGGCCGCGCCGGTGCCGGTGCCGCCACCCATGCCGGCGGCGATGAAGAGCATGTGCGCGCCCGCAAGCACCGACCGGATCTCCTCGGCCGCCTCCTCCGCCGCCGCCTCGCCGATCTCGGGGTCGGAGCCGGCGCCGAGCCCCTCCGTCAGGCTGGTGCCCAGCTGGATGCGGTGCTCGGCCTTCGCGGAGGCCAGCGCCTGCATATCGGTGTTGGCGACGACGAACTTGGCGTTGCCGAGCCCGGCCGCGATCATGTTGTTGACGACGTTGCCGCCGGCGCCGCCCACACCGATCACGGTGATCTGCGGGTTCTTGATTCTGCTCATGCCGGACATCGGTTTCTCGGTGGGCGGCTTGCCGGTGGTTGTCTCGGTGGGCTCAGCGGACGTGTGTGCGGGCATTCCGTTTGCGATCGCCTCAGGCAGCCAGACGGCGCGCCATCAGCGCGCCGCACCGGCCGACGAACTCCTGCACCAGCCGCTCGATGGTGGCCGAGGACTGGCCGTAGCGCATGGCGAAGCTCAGCCGGCCGGCGTCGTCGCGCCAGGTGGCTGCCTCCAGCTCGCGGCTGTAGGGCAGGTACGGTTTCAGAAGCTGGAACTGCGGCGCGACCCGGTCGAGCAGCCGCTCCATGGATTCCACGTGGGCGCGGTGATTGGCGGCGCCGTTCTTCTGGCGCACCTTGGAGACGACCGTGCCGACCAGCAGCTCGTCGAACGACCGGCCGGGGCGCGCGCGCTCGATCTCGTTGCGGAGATGGTCGATGGCGGCGAAGGAGATCTCGTTGGGCAGCGTCGGCACCACGATGCCGTCGGCGGCACGGATGGCGGCCTCGGAGAACAGGGTCAGGCCCGGCGGGCAGTCGATGAGGACGAAGTCGAACTCGTCGAGCAACGTGCGGAACAGCTCGCCCATGCGGATGGCGGCGCTCTCGTAGGCGGCGTGGATGTCCGACCTCGGCAGGAACTGGGCCACGATCTGGCGCTCGCGCCGCGGCATGTCCGGGCTGCCGGGGACGATATGCATGAGGCCCGCCGCCTCGCTGACGCAGAACTGCGCCGGCCGTGCGCTGCTCGCGAAGTGCGCGCCGCTCTTCCTGGCCAGCCGGCTCTGCAGGAGCGAGTCCATCGTCGCCGTCTTGTCGATCAGGTCGTTCAAGGTCCGCCGGCCGAGCAGGGCGATGGACGCGCTGCATTGGAAATCGCAATCGACGACGGCGACGCGCTTTCCCATCAGACGGCAGATCCCCTCGGCCATCGCCAGCGCCACGGTCGTCTTGCCGGTGCCGCCCTTGAAGTTGATGGCGGCCATGACGGACTTCGGCAAAATGACGGACTTCGGCAAATAGGTATTCGACATCGTCCCATTCCCGCCCTGCGCCCCCTCGCAGCGTGCGGCGCGCGATCGCGAGGACCGCGGCTTTGCACAGATGGACATCGCGATGGCGGGCTGGAACGGATCGGCTGCTGCCAGGACTGCAGTGCCTCCGGCCTTGCTCTGTGGCCGGCACGGCATCGCCGCGACTACGGACGGGTCAGCGCTTTCCCGGTTCCCCCTTACGCCAACCACCGGACGCAAAAAGCTGTGAGACTGCGCGTTTCTCCTCTTTCGACTTTCCCGGCATCAAATCGACTGCGAATCATCTAAAGCCTATAGGTCTATAAGTATTAAGGCAACGTACGCAGGTCTGCCGCCATGCGATTGCTCGCCGCCTGTGGCACCGCCGATGCCAGGCGCGCACCGTTGTCGGAGGATACTGCGTCCCGCTATGCCCGCGCCCTCCCTCTCCCCGCGCATCACCAACCCGCGGGAAGCGAGTAGGGAGTAGCGAGTAGGGAGTAGGGAGTAGGGCGCACGTCAGACGTACATACATCGCAGAAGACCCTATTCGCAATTCGCTATTCGCCATTCGCTTCCTCAAGGAGGAGCAGGGCGTCCAGGCTCGCGCCCGTTGGCCTCTGACCTTTATCGCGAGGGGCGCGAAGAACGCCCTGCTCGGTCGCTTCCGACGGCCGCCCGACGCTTGGATAGGCCTATCCACCTTGCCGTGCGGGGTCCCGGAGGCTCGACTTCGCCGCATCCGGGCTCCTGCCTCGGCGGTGCGCCGAGGGAGCCCTCGCTTCCACCCCCAACCCAGTCTGGAGGCTTGTCCCGAGTGCGCTGGCGCTTGGACGGTCTATCCACCATGCCAGCCGACGCACCGGACTACGGCACCCCGGCTCCTATCTGAGGCACGGTGCCGGCCACCGCATCCCCATCTCCGAGGCGCGCGCATGATGCCACGGGAGCGCGCGTGCCGTCATCCTCCGCCTGGATATACGATGAACTCGGATTGACTATCCCCGTGCGCCGGTGTCAGACTCTCCGGGTCTGACACCGTTGCTCCGTCATTCCGGGTCTTAGGGGCAGACCCTGCGGGTCTGACCCCAGGCCGCTCTGCCACCTCCGAGGTGTACTGACCGCCGATGCCGGCGATGCCGAGCTGCATCTGACCACCACGACCCCGAGCACCAGCGCTACGCCGAGACCAGCCAGTCTGGGAGTCACGCTCTAACCCTCGGCGGGCGGCGTGCTGGCCGAGCGCTTCGCGGGTACCGGCGGTACGGTGCGCTGGACCAACGACCTGATGGTGGGCGGGCGCTATATCGGCATCCAGGTCGAGAACTCCGACGAGACCACCCTCACCCGCTACTTCCACACCGACCACCTGGGCTCCATCGCCGTCATCACCAACGAGGCGGCGGTGGTGATGGAGCGGCTCTCCTACGACGTCTGAAGCGTCAGTTGCCCAGGGCGGCAAGTCCGGTCCCAGCGCACTCTGCGCGGCGGCGGGCTCCTTCGCAGGTCCGATCCTCAAAGGCCTGGGCTTCGCGGGGCAGGTTCGTCGCCCACGCCGTCATACGTCGGCCGTCCGGCGAGGGTTGCACAATGTCGTGCGACGTCTGATACTGCCGCGGGCGCTCTGAGGGGCTGGGCGCGGTTTCCGGCATGGGATGCTTGCTGTGCAGAGCAACACCAGGTTTCAGGTCAAGCCCCTCTACATGCAAGTGCGCGACGCGCTCCTGGATCGGATCAAGGATGGCCGCTGGAAGCCCGGCGCCAGCCTGCCGAGCGAGATCGACCTCTACCGCCAGCTGGGGGTGAGCCTCGGCACCCTGCGCAAGGCGCTGGGGGTGCTGGAGAGCGAGCAGCTGATCGTGCGGGAGCCGGGCCGGGGCACGTTCGTGCGCGACCATCAGGCCGCCCAGGCGCTCGGCCGGTTCAACCCGATCCGCGGGCCGGATGGCGTGCCGCTGCGAGGCCGGGTCAGCTCCCGGCAGGTGAAGCTCGCAGCTCCGACGCCGGCGGAGCGGACGGCGTTGCGCCTGCAGTCCGGCGAGCGGGTGGTTCGCATCCAGCGTCTCCGGGCGCTCAACGAGCGCCCTTTTGCCTTTGAGCAGGTCGCGCTCGCGGAGCGGCGCTTTCCGGGCCTGGCCGAGAGCGCCCAGTTCCCCGATGAGCTGGAGGAACTGGCGCAGGACCGGGGCGTGCTGCTGGCACGCGCCGAGGCCAAGGTGCGGCTGGCGCCGGCCACGCCGGCGGCGGCCGAGGCCCTGGCGCTGGCCGACCTCGCCCCCGTCCTGTCCGTCGAGCGCCTCGCCTTCGACACCGACCACGAGCCCATCGAGGCCATGACGGCCTACTACGACCTGCGCGAGGAATACTGCCGGCTGGAGCTGCGGTGAGGGGCGCAGGTGCACCGTGCGCCGACGGGCCGTAAGCGGGCCAACAACGCCATGGCCATCCATGGGCAAACTACACGCTGCGCCCTGGCCATAGCCTCCGGTGTGCGGTTGACGGTGACGGCCAACCCGCAGGCGCCGGAAGCCAGGTTTCAGGGATGAGGTGCGAGGTTTCAGGTCCTTGAAACCTGATCCCTAAAGCCTGCAACCTGAGAAGCCAGCCCAATCGTCATGCCCCAATCGTCGTAGCCCAATCGTCTTGTTGCGGCGCAGCAGACAGTGTAGATTGCGCCCGCTCAACAGCAAACAGGACCCCTGCATGCTCGGGCCCCAGCCCCCTCGCAGCGCCGAGGAGTCCTCGCACGCGCACCCTGATGCAGCCAGAAGCGTTGCCGCGGCCACCACGGAGATGATGTGGGCCGTGGTCCTGGCGACGACGCGGGTTTCATTCGCTTCCACGGCGCACGGCCTCGCGCTGTGGTCGCGGATGCTGCACGCGCCGGTCGGCCCATGGTCCCTGGTCACGGGCCCGCTGGTCACGAGCCCGCTCATCGCGGGCCCCTTTGCCGGCAACCCGGCCATCGCCCTCGCCGCATCGGCCAGCTCCGACAGCCCAACGGCAGCCTCCGGCCCTTCGGCGGCGGAGACGGCTCAAGCCGGCGCACCGGCGGACGCTCCGGCCGAGGAGGCCGCAGCCTTCGCCAGCTATCGCTCGTCGGGCGGCCACGCCTCGGCACAGGTCATCACGCACCATTGAGCCGAGAGCCGCTGGTGCGAGGTGCCATGCTCAATCGACCTGGCTCAATCGAAGTGGCGCTGGCCTAATCATGCCGCCGCCCATCCGGCTGCGCCACCTAGGCCTTCTTGCCCGGCTTGAGGCGGCAGTAGGCCTTCTGCTTGCCCTTCTTGGGGACGATCCACGAGCAGTCCGCGATCTTTCCCTTGCAGGACTTCTCATCCAGGCCCTTGCATGCAGAAGCGGCCTTTGCGGGCGGCGTCTTCTTGGCGTCCTGCGCTGAAGCATCGAAGCCAAGCACCAGGATTGCCGTGAAGACAGCCGCCGCGCTCAGGCCCACCCCTCTACCCCCGTCGATCTTCATAGTGCGCACTCCCATCTCACAGGAACGCACGTAGCATGATCCACTCGTCGAGTCAACAGAAGATTTCCGTGCGGATGCTCCGCTCACTTCTCCGTTGCCGCCGCCAGGGCCTGCTCGAGCCGGTCGTCGCCCCAGAACAGCTCGCCCCGGGCCAGGAAGGTCGGGGCGCCGAAGATCCCGAGCTCCTGGGCGTCCTCGGTCTGCTGACGCAGGCGATCCTTGTTCTCCGGCGTCTCGGAGCCGGCCAGCACGGCGTCGGCCTCGAGGCCCAGGCGGCTCAGGATCTCGGCCAGCGCGCGCCTGTCGCCGATGTTGGCGCCGCCGCCGAACTGAGCCTCGTAGACCGCGCGCGTGAAGGCGATGCCCCACCCTTCCGCGTGCCCGATCAGGGCGAGCCGCGCCGCGGTCAGGCTGTTCTGGGGGAAGGGCGACGGCAGCGCGGACGCCGGCCGCTGCATGTCGCGCACCATGTACTTGCCCTTGGCCGGGTAGATGTTGAACGGCGAGGTGTTCCAGCCCTGGGCGCGGAAAATCGGGCCGAGCAGCAGCGGCTTCCAGACGACCTCCACGCCCGCGCCCTCGGCCAGCGCCTCGACGCGCATGGCGGAGAGGTAGGAATAGGTGGAAGCGAGCTCGTGCCAGAACTCGATGCGGGGGCGTCCAGCGCTCTTCATTGCGTCCTCCCTCTGCCAGGCGGCCGCCTGAACCAACGCCTTGCCCGGCCGGCGTTCTTGCCTATAGTGCGCCGCGATTTTCCATCCCGGCAAGAAGGTACGCTCCATGCCCGCCGAAGGCGCCAAAGGCACGGTCAAGAAGGTGGTGCTCGCCTACTCGGGCGGCCTCGACACGTCGATCATCCTGAAGTGGCTGCAGGAGACTTACGGCTGCGAGGTGGTCACATTCACCGCCGACCTGGGCCAGGGCGAGGAGCTGGAGCCGGCGCGCCGCAAGGCCCTGATGCTGGGCATCAAGCCGGAGAACATCTTCATCCAGGACCTGCGCGAGGAGTTCGTGCGGGACTACGTGTTCCCGATGTTCCGCGCCAACGCCCTCTACGAGGGCGTCTACCTGCTGGGGACCTCGATCGCGCGGCCGCTGATCGCCAAGACGCAGATCGAGATCGCGCGCCAGACGGGCGCCGATGCGGTCTGCCACGGCGCCACCGGCAAGGGCAACGACCAGGTGCGCTTCGAGCTCACCTACTACGCCCTGGAGCCTTCCATCCGCATCGTCGCGCCCTGGCGCGAGTGGAGCTTCAAGAGCCGCGAGCAGCTGATCGAGTTCGCCGAGAAGCACCAGATCCCGGTGGCGAAGGACAAGCGCGGGGAGGCGCCGTTCTCCGTCGATGCCAACCTGCTGCACTCCTCCTCCGAGGGGAAGGTGCTGGAGGACCCGGCCCAGGAGCCCCCGCCCTACGTCTACCAGCGCACGGTCTCGCCGATGGAGGCGCCCGACAAGGCGACCGAGATCGCCATCGGCTTCCTCAAGGGCGATGCCGTGAGCCTCGACGGCAAGCCGCTGTCGCCG
>DATMZP010000125.1:0-2905 GCA_035573595.1 Hyphomicrobiaceae bacterium | reverse complement strand
GCTGCGAGCGTGTCGAGGGGCGCAGGACTGTAGGCAGCGGCCATCGCACGCCCCTGGTAGCACGAGTCACAGCGCACGACGCTCCGGGAACCGTCGGCGGCCGGCGGGCGCAGCGGGCACATCCTGACGTCGCTCGGCTCGCGCTGTGCCGAGCCTCTATTGCAGCTGCACCGCACGCTTTGAGCCAAGCGTGGGACGGCGATCCGCGCAGCGCGGATACGGCCTTCAGCGACTCGCGCGCGACGCGCCGAACGAGCGCAGCTCCTTCAGGCCCGGCGGGTGGCTGAAGGTGCTGGGGTCGAGCTGGTCGAGGGCGCTCGAAGCGGCGGGCTCGCGCGAGGGAATGCGCTCCGGTGCCCTGCGTGGTCGGGCGCCGGTCTCGGGCCGCACCTTGGCGGGGGCGACCTTGGCGGGCTCGGGCTGCGGTGGCGAGGAGCGTGGCGGCACCTCGGCTTCGGTCCCCGCAATCTGCTCGTCCGTGGCTTCGGTGGAGCGCTGGGCCTGATCCCGGAGCTCGTGGACCAGCCGCTTCACCCCGCCCTCCAGCTCGGAGGCGGCCTGGTGGGCCGCCGGGGTCTCGGCGATGGCCCGGACGTGTTCGAGCGCGGTTTTTCGTCCGAGCGGCACGAACACGAACGCGTAGATGGCGAAAAAGAGCACCACCAGCTGGAAGACGCGCTTCACCACGGCCACCGGAGTGTACGCACCGGGCCCTGGATGGGGCAAGGAGTCGGGGCGGGCCGGCAGCGACTGCAGCAAACCGCGCCGAAGCGCGCCGCTCAGGGCGTGGCCGGCTTCGAGTCCGAGGGGGTGGTCTCTGCCGGCGCCGGCGCCGCGGGTGCGTCGCTCCCCGGAACCGGCGCGACCGGCAGCGGCGTGCCGGGGACCGCCGGCTCCTCGGGCTTGACCGGCACCGCGGCGGGAGCCGCCTCGGTGGGCTGCGCCTTGCCGCGCGCCTTGCCCAGGTTCTGCAGCGAGTCGCCCGTCGACGTCGAGATGTACGCGAGCGTGATGCTGGTCACGAAAAAGACGCTGGCCGAGATCCAGGTCGTGCGGGTCAGGAAGTTCCCGGCGCCGCGCCCACCGAAGATCTGCTGGGCCCCCGCGCCGCCCAGGGCCGCACCCAAGCCTCCGCTCTTACCGGGTTGAATCAGCACCACCAGCATCACCATCACGCACACGATGACGTGAAGGACGGTGAGCGGGGTATGAAGGAGCTCGAGCATGACGACCCTTGGTGGTGGCTGGCCTCAGGCCAACTGGCGCGCAGCGCTCACAATGCCCATGAAACTATCGAGCTTCAAGGACGCTCCGCCCACGAGGGCGCCATCGATATCTGCCTGGCCCAGCAGCCCAGTCGCGTTGTCCGCCTTGACGCTGCCACCGTAGAGAAGCCGGGTGACCCGGGCCAGCTCCCGGCCGACGCCTTCGAGCCGCTTGCGGATGGCCGCATGGACCTCCTGCGCCTGCTCGGTGGTCGCCACCTTGCCCGTGCCGATCGCCCACACCGGCTCATACGCGATGGCGGCAGCGCCGGGCTTCTCGTTGATCACCGCGCTGAAGGCGTCGAGCTGCCGGTACACGACCTCCAGCGTACGACCCGCCTCGCGCTCGGCCAGTGTCTCACCGATGCACACGATCGGCAGCAGCCCCGCCTTGAGCGCGGCGGCCGTCTTGGCCCGGACCTGCTCGTCGGTCTCGCCGAAGTACTGGCGCCGCTCGCTGTGGCCGATGATGACCCACTGGCAGCCGGCTTCGAGCAGCATGCCCGCGCTCAGCTCTCCGGTGTAGGCACCGCTCGGCTCGGAGTGCACGTTCTGGGCGCTGATGCCGACCTTGCCGGGCGCGATTTTCTCAATCGTCTCCGACACCTGTTGGAGGAGCGTCGCGGGCGGAGCCACCACCACCTCGACCGCGTTGCCGGCGCGGCACTCGGCCGCGATGGCCTTCGCCAGGTTGATGCCGTCCTGGCCGCCGTTGTTCATCTTCCAATTGCCCGCGATCAGAGGGCGTCGAGGCTTGTTCATGCACTTCTCCCAAGCACGCACCGCGAGGGAGCGGCGCGGCACCGCAGTTACGACGTTTTGCCTGGGACTGAAAGACCGGACTGCGGGCGTCGCGCAGCAGCCGCCGGCCAACAGGCTGAAATGCGCTCGCCCGCGCTGCCCGAACAAAGCAGAGACGGGTCGGGCACGCTGGCCCGACCCGTCCGTTTTCAGCTGCCCGGGCTCAGCGGATGCGATTGCAGGAAGAGGTGCAGCTGGGGCCGCCGTCGCACGCCTCACCGAAGGTCGCGTCGACGCGATGGTCGCCGCAGCGCGGGGCGCGTGCGCAGCCGGTGGTGCAGACGCCGTCGCCGTAGGCGTTCGCCGGGGCCACGTTGCCGGAGCCGTCGTCGCACGCTTCGGGAGCCGTGACGACGCCGTCGCCGCAGAACGCCGCGTACGTGCAGTTGGCGCCGCAGGTGCCGTAGGCGCCGCTGTTCACGCCGTCGTCGCACTGCTCGGTGGCATCCACGAAGCCGTTGCCGCAGGTGAGCTCGCAGTGCACGTCGCAGCTGTTGCCGACAGTGCCGTTGGCGCTGCCGTGGTCGCACTGCTCGCCCGCGTTCACGCTGCCGTTGCCGCAGGAAGAGAGCGGGATGGCGCTCTTGCAATCCGCCGCGCAGGAGCCGGGGCTGCCGTCGTTCACGCCGTCATCGCAGACCTCGCCGGCCTGGGTGTTGACCGCGTGGTCGCCGCAGAACGGAGCGGGCTTGCACTGCGTGGTGCACAGGCCCGGGGCGTAGCCGCTGGCCACGTTGGCGCCGCCGTTGTCGCAGGTCTCGCCGAACTGGGACTGCGTGGTGCCGTCACCGCAGAAGGGACCGGCGTGGCAGTTCGAGGCGCAGTGGCCGTAGCTGCCG
>DATMZP010000124.1:0-2920 GCA_035573595.1 Hyphomicrobiaceae bacterium | reverse complement strand
GCGACGAGCAGCCCCTGCTTGCGTGGCCGTTGTGAGACACATCGCCAGCCCGCGGCCAACGGTTGGGTCGCGGAGGGCGAGCGGACGCCGCGCTTGGCGAGTTGGAAGGCAGCATGCACCATGGTTACTTTTTAGGGCGATTCGCAATCGTAGCGTGTATACCCATAAGCCACAGCTCACATTAAGCGATTGCGACCGTCACAGCGTGGCAATGGCGCTGACGTCGAGGTGTGAAACTTAGGGGCTCTAAAGCGTTGGACGCTGCCTGAGGCGTCACTTCGCCTTGTACGCCTTTGCCTCGGCGGCCAGGGTGGCGGGGTCGAAGTTGTCGATCTCGTCGAGCAGGTCGTTGGTGACGAGGTCCTTGGCGTCCGTCTTTGTCTTGATGATGCCCTGCGCCAGCAGCCAGTCGAGATAGCTCTGGTAGTTCGCCTCCACGTTGTCGCCCCAGCGCGTGCCGCCCACCGGCTCGTAGCGCCAGTTCTTGGCGCGGGCATCGAGCGTGATGAGGTCGTCCCTGAGCGCGGTCGCCTCGTCCTTGCCGGTGGCCCTGGTCTGCGGAAATACCTCCCACAGGATGCGGATGGCGGCCTCGGGGTTGGCGATGGCGAAAACCTGGCCCTTGGCGTAGCCGCGCGCCAGGGCCACGGCCTGCTTGCGGTTGTTGGCGAGGAACTCCTCCAGCGCCACGAAGCCGTTGGAGGGGAACTTCTTGATCTCGGGGTTCTCGAGCACACGCACCTTGGCGCCGGCGTTGTTGGTCATCGCGTACTGGGTGTCGAACTGCGACAGCGCATCGACCTGCTTGGAGTTGAGGAGCGCCGCCGTCTGCGCGGCCTCGCCCGCGACGATGATGGAGATGTCGGTGTCCGGGTTCATGCCGGCCGCCTTGGCCAGCGCGCGCGCCGATCACGCCTGCCGAGCTCATGGAGGTGACGCCGATCTTCTTGCCCTTGAGGTCGCTGATCGACTTCGCGGGACTGCCTTCCGGCACGGCGATCCCGTAGATGTTGCTCTGGTAGGCGGTGTAGAAGAACTTCGCCTTCACGCCCTGCGGCCGGATGATCGCCAGCGGCTCGACCGACGGCAGCGACGCCTGCAGCTCCCTGGTCGCCACCAGCTTCATGCAGTCGGTGGAGCCAGGAACGGGCACCACGGTGACCTTGATGCCGTCCTTCTCGAACCACCCGAGCTTGGTCGCGATGGCGAAAGGCGCCGCGGCGGAACTCACCGTCTTCGCGCACCAGCCGACGCGCACGGTCTGGACCTGGGCGTCCGCCGGGCCCGCGAGGAATGCGGCAACCAGCCCGGCCACGACGGCCGCATATGCGATCAAGCGCTTCATCAGTAGACCTCTCCCTTGGTTTGGCTTGCCTCGTTGGCGTCGGCATCGCGCGAGGTATCCCAGAACAGCACGCGCCGCCGCACCAGCGTGACGGCGCCGTTCAGGATCAGCCCGAGGACCGACAGGATGAACAGAATCGAGAACTGGCCGGCCACGTCCATCGTGAAGCTCATGCTCTGCATGAGCATGCCCAGCCCGCGCTCGGAGCTGATCAGCTCCGCGACGATGGCGCCGATCAGCGCGAAGATCATGGCGATCTCCAGCCCGGCGAAGATGTAGGGCAGCGCGTTGGGGAGCTGCAGCATGTGGAAGATCTGCCAGCGCGAGGCCGACAGCGAGCGCATCAGGTTCACCCGGTCCTCATCCGCCGAGCGCAGCCCGACGATGGTGTTGACCATCAGCGGGAAGAACGCCACCAGCGCGGCGCTCACCACCTTGGAGGTGAGCCCCAGTCCGAACCAGACGAGGATGAGCGGCACCAGCGCCACCTTGGGCATCGCCTGGAACATGATGATGATGGGGTAGAGGTAGTACTCCACGGTGCGCGACAGCGCCACCACGGTGCCGAGCAGGAAGGCCAGCGCGCAGCCCGTGGCAAATCCGAGCAGCGTCTCGGCGAGGGTGGCCCAGAGGTGGGCGACGTAGATGTTGCTGGCGATGCCGTTGTACATCGCGTAGGCGATGGTGGAAGGCGCCGGCATGATGTAGGCCGGCGTCTTGAAATGAACGACAGCCCCCTCCCATGCCGCCACCAGGACGGCGATGAACAGGAGGCGGAGCACGAACGAGACGGGTCCGCGGCGCATCAGTCGAGGCCTCCTCCGCCGGGGTTGAGCGCGGCGCGCACGCGCCGCACGTAGGCGCCAAATCTTTCCGTGTTCATGACGTCGAGCCTGCGCGGTCGCGGCAGGTCCACCGCGAACTCGTCGCCGATGCGGCCCGGGCGCGGCGTCATGACGATCACGCGGTCGGCCAGGAACACGGCCTCCGCGGTGGAGTGGGTGATGAACAGCACGGTCTTGCGCCGCTCCATCCAGATGCGCTGCAGCTCCACGTTCATGCTCTCGCGCGTCATGGCATCGAGGGCGCCGAACGGCTCGTCCATCAGCAGGATGGCCGGATCGTGGATCAGGGCGCGGACAATGCCGACACGCTGCTGCATGCCGCCCGACAGCTCGCGCGGGTAGCGGTCCTCGAAGCCGGTAAGACCTACGAGGTCGATGAGCTCCAACGCACGCTTATGCATCTCGTTCGGGTCGAGGCGCTGCACATCGGCCGGCAGCAAGACGTTGCCGAGCACGCTGCGCCAGGGGAACAGCACCGGCGACTGGAACACCACGCCGATGTCGCGCCGCGGCCCTCGGATGGGCGTGCCCTTGAGGTCGGCCTCGCCTTCCGTCTGGGGCAGCAGGCCGGCCAGCACCTTGAGCAGGGTGGATTTGCCGCAGCCGGACGGGCCGACCACGACGATGAACTCGCCCTCGGCCACGCCGAAGGAGATGTCGCTGAGCGCCAGCACGCCCTTCTGGCCGCGGCCGTACTTGAGCGACAGCCCGCGGACGGAGATTACCCCAT
>DATMZP010000123.1:0-3251 GCA_035573595.1 Hyphomicrobiaceae bacterium | reverse complement strand
GCAGCCACTACCCACGGACGTAATGAACAGCTTCAAGTGGCAGTTGTACGACCTCGGGAGGGACTGGACGCAAGCGAAGGACCTCGCCGACAAGATGCCGGACAAGCTGCGCGACATGCAGCAGCTGTTCATGCTGGAAGCGGCGAAGTACCAGGTCTTCCCGCTCGATGACCGTACCATCACCCGGTACATGGGGGCGAAGCCGAGCTACACCCACGGGCGGACTGTGTTCGAGTATTCTGGCGAGTTGACCAATGTGCCGTTTCCTGGGGTCGCCGGCGCCCCGAACGTGCTGAACAAGTCGTACACGATCACGGCCGAGGTCGAGATACCTCGTGGCGAGCAGAGACCTCTCGGACTATCGGCGCCCGAAGCTACAGCGGAGGGCATGCTGGTTACGGACGGTGGCCGATTTGCCGGCTACGGCTTTTACCTGCTGAAGGGCCGGCCTGTCTTCACCTGGAACCTGGTCCAACTGGACCGTGCCAAGTGGCAGGGCAAGGAGGCGCTCGCCCCAGGCAAGCACGTGCTGGAGTTCGATTGGAAGTACGACGGCCCCGGCCTGGGCAAGGGCGGCATCGGCACCTTGAAGGTCGACGGCAAGGTCGTGGACAGCCATCCCATGCCGAGAAGTCTGCCGGTCGGCATCGGCTGGGTCGAAACGTTCAATGTCGGCATCGACACCGGCACGCCGGTGGACGATGCCGACTATCAGGTGCCGTTCCCCTTCACCGGGAAAATCCACAAGCTGACGGTGAAGCTGGGGCCGGAGCAACTGACACCCGCGGAGCGGCAGATGATCTACGGGACATACCGCGACAGACAATAGGATGTAATTGGGACTGCCGGCGCCACCGCGGACGAGCTGTGGGCCGACGCGCCCTGTTTCACCTCGCTCTGGTGGGCCGGACAGGGCGTTGGAAGCCCGCCCTTATCGATTGTCTTTCAGCAGCGCCAAGGAAAGCATTGAAAAGAGTACACGCCTCGGTGTGAAGTCTCCCGCGCGTCTTGCTGCCGATGCCTCCGTGGACCAAGCACAAAAGGCACGCGAGTCACCAATCTGCATCAAGGAGGATCTGGGTCACAACTCACCGTGCGATGGGCTGCCGTCTGGCAGGAAAGCATCGAAAGCGGACGCAAGGGACGCTGGCATCCGTTGGGCCAGGTGGGCAACTCTGCTTTAGGCGCAAAGGCGGCACGGGCCGCTCGGGCCTTCGGCGACCTCCCCAAGCGGGGAGTTGGAGGCGTCGGCTGGCGGCAACACATAGGGGGCAGGCAGCGCAACCCTCGGGAGCCCCGTTATGTCCCAGTCTACCCCCTTGAACCCCATGCTCGCCCTGTCGCGACAAATCCAGGAGATCGTCGGTGCGGCTGCGCGCACGGTTGTCGGCGTGCGCGCGCAGGGGCGCCAGGTGGCGAGCGGCTTCGTGTGGCGACCGGGCGCCGTTGTTACCGCCAGCGATGCCGTCGACGCCGGTGACGACCTCTCGGTGACGCTGGCGGACAAGTCGCTTGCCGCGCAGCTCGCCGGTCGCGACAGCGCCACGGGAACGGCGGTGCTGCGGGTGGCGGAGGACCTGCCCGAGCCGCTGCGCCTTGCCCAGGGCGATGCCTCGCACGTCGGACAAATGGTGCTGGCGCTCGGCCGCAACGACGAGGGCGTGGTCGCCAGCCTGGGCATGATCTCGGCGGCCGGCGGTCCCTGGCAGAGCCGGCGCGGTGGGCACATCGACTGCCTCATCCGGCTCGACATGCGGCTGGGCGCCGGGGCCGAAGGTGGCGTCGTGCTCGACGCGGAGGGCGCAGCGTTGGGCATGGCCCTGCTCGGACCGCACCGCAGGCCGCTCGTCATTCCGGCGGCGACGATCGAGCGGGTGGCGCCCAGGCTGCTGGCGGACGGCCGCATCCCGCGCGGCTACCTGGGCGTCGGCCTGCATCCGATCCGCCTCGACGATGCGCTCGCCGCGGTGCACGGACTGCCTGACAGGCGCGCCAGCATGGTAGTCAGCGTCGATCCCGAGGGACCAGCGCGCAAGGCCGGTGTGCTCGTCGGCGACGTGATCGTCGAGCTGAACGGCGAGTCGGTGCCCGGGGTCCGAAGCCTGCTCGGCAAGCTGACGCCGGAGAGCGTCGGCAGCGTCGCCGACCTCAAGCTGCTGCGCGCCGGCCAGATCGCCACGGCGAAAGTGGCCGTTGCGGCGCGACCGGCGGCGTGAGCGAGCGAGGGAGCGCGCCCGACAGTGGCCAGGCCCCGGCTCAAGGTGGAGGTGGCGATCGGCGATCCCGAGCTGGCCGAGCGCGTGCGCGAGATGCTTGCGGCCGGCCCCGGCTTCGATGTCGTTGCCATGGGCGACGGCGGCACGCCCGATGTGCTGATCGCCGACTCGGTCGGTGAGCTGGCCGACGAGGTGGCGGATGCGGCGCCGGTGCTGGTGCTCGGCGATTTGGCCACTGCGACGGATGCGCTGCGCCTGGGAGCCACAGCGGTGCTGCCGGCGGGCGTCGGGGCCAGGGTTCTCCGCACCGCCGTTCGCGCCGCCGCGCTGGGACTGACGACGCTGCCCGCCGAGCTCCGGTATGCTCTAGTCGGGGAGGCGGGCGACCGGCGCATCGATGGCGAGGATGACACGCCCGGAGCGGGCCTCACGGCCAGGGAGCTGCAGGTCCTGCAGCTGCTGGCGGAGGGGGCGTCCAACAAGGCGATCGCGAGGCGGCTCGGCATCACGCCCCATACGGCCAAGTTCCACGTCGCCGCCATCGCCGGCAAGCTCGGCGCGTCGGGGCGCACGGACGCGGTGGCCAAGGCCATGCGGCTGGGGCTTGTGATGGTTTGATGTGCATCGAGGATCTGGACCTCTCGCGGCGCCGGCTCGCTCTGCCATCGCCGGTGGGAAGCGCCGGTGGGAAGCTATGGCGCGCGCCGTTCGACAAAATGAGGAAGGCGTGGCCACCTCTCTCAGCCACGCCTTCCTGCCCCGCCGCTTGCAGCGCCCGCGAGAGTGACCCGCCCGACGGGGCTGGGGGGCTTGTCGGGCCGGAGCCACTCTCGCGTGCGCCCTCGGACAACGGATCATGGACCAGGACATTCGGTCCGTGGGCATCACGTTTGTGTCACCCCGTGATACGATAACTGTAAGATGATATAGGGTTGTCGATCCGACGACGCGTGCGACCGTGGCGGCAACGAGCACGACGGCGCCATGGCGGACCGCGCGGAGGACTGGTGTCGCGCGACAGGCCGACCGCTCGGA
>DATMZP010000122.1:0-2418 GCA_035573595.1 Hyphomicrobiaceae bacterium | reverse complement strand
GGCGTCTAATCGACATGTCATTTCACCGTCGAGAACGCCGTCGGCTGCAGGATCATGCTCTTGATGGAGGCGATGATCTGCCCGTCCCGCTCGCTCTCGTCCCGCGTCGAGATCCAGGCCGGATCGGTCATGAAGGCCGTCCACTTCTGCTCGCGCTCGGCCAGGGAGTCCCAGGCCAGGAAGTAATAGAGGTCGTTGTTACTCTCGCCGATCTGCACCGTCCAGAAGCCGGCCGGCCTGATGCCGTGCTTCTCCCAGATCCCGAGCGTCGCGGTCTCGAACCGCTTGAGCAGCGCCGGCAGCCGGCCGGGCAGACAGTTGTAAATCCTCAGCTCGTAAAGCATGGCCGTCCTTTCGTGCTTTCATGGCCTGAGGCCAGGCATTTCCTGTCCTCCCCGACCATAGCGCAGCGGACCGCCCGGCCATAGGCGGCCATAGGCTCCGGCGGGCGCGACAAGTGCCGCGGCAGTTGCTATAGCCCTCCCCGCTCGGCAGATCGCACCGGGAGAGCCTCAACATGACCCAATCCGTGCTCGGCATCGTCGGCGGCAGCGGGCTCTACGACATGCCGGCCCTTAAGAACAAGCGCTGGCAGGCCATTGCCTCGCCCTGGGGTACGCCGTCGGACCAGGTGCTGTTCGCCGAGATCGGCGGGCTGCCGATCCGCTTCCTGCCGCGCCACGGGCGGGGGCACAAGATTCCGCCGTCCGCCATTAACTTCCGCGCAAATATCGACGTGCTGAAGCGCGCCGGCGTCACCGACCTCGTCTCGGTCTCGGCCTGCGGCTCGCTGAAGGAGGAGCTGCCGCCGGGGCATTTCGTCATCGTCGACCAGTTCATCGACCGCACCTTCGCCCGCGAGAAGAGCTTCTTCGGGCCGGGCTGCGTGGCGCACGTCTCCATGGCCGATCCGGTGAGCCCGCTGCTGGCCGACGCGGCGGAGAAGGCCGCCCGCGCGGAGAGCATCGGCGTCACGCGCGGGGGCACGTACCTCGTGATGGAAGGCCCGCAGTTCTCCACCCGCGCCGAGAGCGAGCTCTACCGCTCCTGGGGTTGCTCGGTGATCGGCATGACCAACATGCCCGAGGCCAAGCTCGCCCGCGAGGCCGAGATCTGCTACGCCACAGTTGCCATGGTGACGGACTATGACTGCTGGCACGACGACCACGCCCATGTCGACGTGGCCGCCGTCATCAAGGTCCTCTCAGAGAACGTGGACAAGGCGCACCGCCTGATCGAGCGGCTCGCCCGCTCCTTCCCCCGTGAGCACCCCGCCTGCCCCATCGGCTCCGACCGCGCCCTCGACGTGGCGCTCATCACCCCGCCCGAGTCCCGCGATCCGGCCCTGCTGGCGAAGCTCGATGCGGTGGCGGGTCGGGTGCTCGGGAAGCCGGGCTAGGGTCGCGCGGAGCCTGGGCAGCCGGCCCAGGTGCAGCTTGATCGAATGGTCAGCACGGATCGCCGCGAAGCGCCTCGCCGGCGTTGCGGCATGCCGGCTATTGCCCAGCCGCCGCTCGCATTCAGGGATCATCGACTTGCACCAGCCACCCATCCCGATATTCGGGCGACGGCGAAACCGGAAGGTAACTCGCCGGCGGTAGACGGAACCGACCCGCACGGCTGGGTGTTGGCGTGGGTATGGGCTGCATGCTGCAAGCAATCGCACAGGCGCACCTGGAACAGGCCAATCGCCACATCGAGGCGGCACAGGCGCGGCTGGCCTGGCTTGAAGAGGTCATACTCGATGAGCAGGACAGGGGCCTCGACACCAGTCTGGCGGAGGCCCTGATGCACAACATGATGGCGACCCTGTGCATGATGGTACGCCATCGGCTTTCGATCAGGCGCAGCCTGGCGCAGGCCCAAGCCTCAGACGCGGCCGGGCCTCCCGGACAGGTATTTCAGATCGCGCCGGCGATCGGCGCGTCGAACTGCGCACCGGATGCGATGTGTGCAGCCGAACCCGTCGCTGCGCCCGCCCTCGCGCGAGATATCGTTCCCACAGCCTGAGCCTGAGCTGCACGAATCCCGGCGGCAGGGGTCAGGCCCTCACGACAAGCGTCCAGTGAAGGCCCGACGCCATCGCACGATCAGCCGCCCCTTACGGCACGCCGGCGGGCCTGGATGAAGATGCCGGACGCGGGATCCATGGCCCCCACCTGCTGCGGTGGCCGAGCATCCGCCGTAACGGTACGGCTCAGGGAATGGGCGAGCATGACGCCGCAGCCAGCCACCACGAGCAGCAGGGGGACGACCTGGAGGACGCGGGTCCAGGCGGGTCTGTCGAAGGGGCGGCCGAGACTACGACGCATTGTCAGCTCCTCCAAAAGCAGAAGATCGATCTCACGCATGGGGTCGGGCACCGCGCGGTTGCCGGCACGCCCCCGGGCCGGCACATCACAGTGCACTGACCCGCGC
>DATMZP010000121.1:0-7828 GCA_035573595.1 Hyphomicrobiaceae bacterium | reverse complement strand
TTACGACGGTTATGGCCAGCCCCTGAGCCGCGATCGCCTCCACGGCCGCAAGGCTATGGCTGACGAACGCAAGGCGCCACCTTCGACGGGCGCGGTCGAGTGCTTCGATCGCCCATTGCCGAAACAGACATCCCGGCGGGTAGAGTGCCACCGGCAGCGGGTCGAGCTCGTGCGGCGACATGCCGTCGACCCCGGCCCACAGCGCCTGCTCCCGGCGCAACAGGACGCCGGACTTGGTCCCGCGCGCATGCATGGCAAGCACCACGTCGTAGGACCTGCCAACGCGCCCGATCATTCCCGACGTCAAGCCGGTTTCCATCTGCAGCTCGATGCCCGGATAGGCCGTGCTGAACGACTTCAGGACCGGCGGCAGCACCAACGTTCCATAGTCGTCCATGACGCCCAGTCGCACGCGCCCAGCGATCTCGTGCTGGCGGAGCCGCTGGATGGCCTCGTCTCCGAGATGGAGAATTCGGCGTGCGTAGCCGATCAGCCCTTCACCGGCCGGACTGAGATCGACCCGGGTTGTCGAGCGGGCAAACAATGGAAGTCCCAGCTGCTCCTCCAGCCGCTTGATCTGCGAGCTGACGGCGGACTGCGTGTGGTTGAGGCTGTGTGCCGCCCGCGTGAACGAGCGTTGATCGGCCACGGCCAGAAAGGCGCGCAGGAGCTCCGGATCGAGGGTCGGCCTGCTCATTGGGAATCGTGATGAACCTCATTCCACTTATTCGCTTCTGCCATGCCTAGCGGGGACCTACCTTCCCCGCAAGTGCTGGTTGGGGGAGCAATGAGCGACGTCTTCGGCGTGCTGGCGGCGGTGCTGTCGAGCTCGATCGGCGGCCTGTCGGTGGGCGTCACGCGCTTCGTGGTCGGCGCCACGGATCCGATCACGCTCGGAGCGTTCCGTTTCGGCATCGGCGCGGCGCTGCTGCTGCCGTTCGCGTTGCGCCAGAGGCATCGATGGCCGGATGGGCCGGCTCTTGTTCCGGTCGCCGCGCTCGGCCTGCTGTACTTTGCGCTGTTTCCTATCCTGTTCAACGCATCTCTCATCTACACGACCGCCGCCCGTGGCTCCCTCGCCCTCTCGACACTCCCGGTTCTGACAATGCTGGTCGGCGCTTTCCTGCGCGCCGAGCCGCTTACGTTACGCAAATCGACGGGTGTGGCCTTGGCGACGATCGGCGTGGCGATTGCCTTGCTCACAAATCTCGGCACCGCGCCCGCCGGCGCCTGGCGCGGCGACCTCTTGATGGTGGCAGCCGCCTTCTGCATGGCATTCTACAGCGTGTGGTCTCGGCCCCTCGCATTGGCCTATGGCACGATCGTCTACACCACCCTTGCGATGGCGACTGGCGGACTGGCCTTGGCGGGGATCGCCTGGGCGCACGGCGGCTTCGCGGTGACGGCGGCATTCGACACGACGCAGTGGAGCCTCGTGGCCTTTCTCGGTGTGTTCGGCGGCGCCCTGACGTTCCTGCTCTGGTCCTATGCGCTCGAGCGAACGACACCAACGCGAGTCGCCATCTCCGTCACGGTGAACCCGATCGCATCCGCGATCTTCGGTGCCTATGCCTTGAACGAGCCGATCACGATCAACTTGGTTGTTGGCCTCGTGATCGTGGCCGTTGGCATCGCAGTTGCCACCTCCAACCGGTGACATTCCCAAGAGCAAGAGAACAACCGGGCCATCGCACACTGCATCCAGCGCGGCCGACTGCCTCCTGTCATTCCTCGGCCCAGCCAGGCGATCGCCACGGCAGAACCGAGGCGAGCGGACCATGACCAAGTGCGCGACATGACCTCTCTCATGATGGAGACGGTCGCCTGGTCGCCGGCTCTCCCCTCCGGAAGCGGCAGACAATCCAGAGGCAGAGGAGGGATGGGCACTTCGTGACGGGCTTGTAGCGCCGGGAGAGAGGCTCCCGACCGGGCCCGTCGCGGAGAACCGGAGAACCCTCCCATGGCCAAGTCGCAACCCAAGATCGCCTTGAGCGAATCCAGGGACATTCCCTTCAACAAGCTCATCCTCAGCCAGTCCAACGTGCGCCGGGTCAAGGCCGGCGTCGCGATCGAGCAGCTGGCCGAGGACATCGCGCGGCGCACGCTGCTGCAGAGCCTCACCGTCCGGCCGGTCCTGGACGAGGGCGGTGCCGAGACCGGAATGTACGAGATCCCGGCCGGCGGCCGGCGCTACCGGGCGCTGGAGCTGCTCGTGAAGCAGAAGCGCCTCGCGCGCACGGCGCCCATCCCCTGCATCGTGCGCACCGACGGCATCGCCGAGGAGGACAGCCTCGCCGAGAACGTGCAGCGGGCGCCGCTGCACCCCCTCGATCAGTTCCGCGCGTTCCTAGCCTTGCGCGAGAAGGGCCAGTCCGAGGAGGAGATCGCGGCGGCGTTCTTTGTCTCGGTCGCCGTCGTGCGCCAGCGCCTGCGGCTCGCGTCTGTCTCCCCGACGCTGCATGAGGTCTACGCCGAGGACGGCATGTCCCTGGAGCACCTGATGGCGTTCACGGTCAATCCCGACCACGCGCGCCAGGAGCAGGTGTGGGAGGCGCTGCAGCGCGTCCCCGTCAGGCAAGCCTACCAGATCCGCCGGATGCTGACCGAGGACGCCGTGCGGGCCTCCGACCGACGGGCGCGGTTCGTCGGCATCGCCGACTACGAGGCCGCCGGCGGCATCGTCCTGCGCGACCTGTTCGAGGTCGACGACGGCGGCTGGCTGCAGGACCCTACCCTGCTCGACAGGCTCGTTGCCGAGAAGCTGGAGCATGAGGCCGAGGCCGTCCGCGCCGAAGGGTGGAGGTGGGTCGATGTCGCCCCCGACTTCCCGTATGGCCACACCTACGGGCTACGCCGGCTCAGCGGCACAGAGGTCGGCATGACCGACGAGGAGACGGCCGCCCGCGATGCCCTGAAGGCGGAATTCGACAAGCTCGAGGAGACCTACGCCGAGGCCGAGGAGATCCCCGAGGAGATCGACAAGCGCCTGGGGGAGATCGAGACAGCCCTGGAGGCCTTCGAGCGGCGGCCCATCCTCTATGACGCCGCCGAGGTCACGCGGGCCGGCGCCTTCGTTAGCATCGACACGTCCGGTGTACTCCGCGTCGAGCGCGGCTACGTGCGCCCCGAGGACGAGGCGCCGGTGAATCCTCCCGACGACGAGGACGCCGAGCACGACGCTGGCGCCGGCGCTCCGGGAGACTCTCCGAACGGTTCGACCGCTCCTCGCGGTCCCGGCGTGCGTCCCGCCGATCCGGTGACGGACACCGACGAGGACGAAGCCGGCGTGCGGCCGCTCTCCGACCGGCTCACCACCGAGCTCACCTCGCACCGGACGCTGGCCCTGCGCGAGGCGGTCGCCAACGATCCCGACACCGCCTACCTTGCCATGCTGCACGCGCTCTGCCTCAAGTTGTTCTACCGGCTTGGGCTCGACAGCTGCCTGGAGGTGGATGTCAAGAGCGTGCTGTTCGGCTCGCAGGTCGAGGGCCTCGGCGACATGGCGTACGCGACGGCGATCGACGCGCGGCACGCCACCTGGTCGGCCCAGCTGCCGAAGGACACCGCCGAGCTCTGGGATGTCCTCTCCGGTCTCGACGGCGACAGCCGGCAGGCGCTGTTCGCCCACTGCGTCGGCCTCACCGTCAACGCCGTCTACCAGCCCTACGACCGGCGGCCGAGCGCCGTCGCCCACGCCGACCGCCTGGCGGAAGCCGTCGGGCTCGACATGGCGGCGGCCGGCTGGCGCCCGATGGCCGCCACCTATCTCGGCCGTGTCACCAAGAGCCGCATCCTCGAAGCCGTGCGCGAGGCAAAGGGCGAGCAGGCCGCGCAGCTGATTGCGGGCCTCAAGAAGGCCGACATGGCGCGGGAGGCCGAGCGCCTGCTGGAGGGGAGTGGTTGGCTGCCCGAGCCGCTGCGGCTGCGGGGCGCTGAGGAGACCGCCGGAGACACGGAGTCCCTGCCGGCGTTCCTTGCCGACGGCTCCGACGACGCACCGGGCGCCGTCGCCGCGGAGTAGTGCGAGGCATCGACGCGGGTCGACCGCCGTCTCGGGCCAAGAGCAACCAGGTTCATCCATCGCCTCTCACCTAGGCGCGCCGGAGCAACGCTCCTTGCAGATAGGAGTGCCGGCGCGGGGACCGTCTGCGGAGCCTGCCGGTAGCCGCCAAAGGCTATGCGCCGCCACCAGAGCGATACAACCTCAGCCCCCAGCTTCGTAGGGGGCATTTCTTCTGCAGGCCGCGCAGAGGTCTTCGGCACCCGATCGTCGAGCTGCGCCTCAAGAGTGAGAGGAGACGGTCGGACAGGATGAGCCGGCCGGGACCGAGAGAGCCCGGCGGCTCGATCCGCCCTCCCTCACCCCCGAGGCTTTCATCATGACGACGACATCCGCTGCCGCGGCCGCCATTGCCGCGTCCCGCACTTCTGCGGCCGAAGGGCCTAGCCGCGCCACCGCCCTCTTCCATGCCGCCCGGCTGCTGCTGCCCGCTCTCGAACGCGGACACCCGATCGACGCCGCAACCCTGCGCGCTGCGATGGAGCAGGCTGTCTGTGCCGCCGACTCCGAGGGCGGTTGGGACTGGAAGGGCGCCTACGACGCCTGCGAGGCGGCCGCCGTCCTGTTCCTGCGCAAGTTCGGCGGGGCGATGGCGGCGCGTGCCGGATCGGCCGCCGCGCTGCTGCCGATGCTGGCGAGAATGGCGCGGCTGCTTACCAGCCAGACGCACCGCTCGGCGGAAAGCGAGGCGTTCCAGCAGTTCTCCACGCCTCTGCCCCTCGCGCTTGTCGCGAGCATGGCTGCGGCGATCACGCCCGCCGACCACGTGCTCGAGCCCTCGGCCGGCACCGGACTTCTCGCCACCTTCGCCGAGCTGGCCGGCGCCGCGCTCGCCCTGAACGAGCTCGCCGAGACGCGTGCCGGCCTCCTCGGCCATCTCTTCCCGGATGTCGGCGTCACGCGCTTCGACGCGGCCCGGATCGACGACCATCTCGACCCCGGCGTCACCCCCAGCGTCATTCTGATGAACCCACCGTTCTCGGCGCTCGCCAATGTCGATAGGCGCCGGACGGACGCGGCGGTCCGGCACGTGTTGTCCGCGCTGGCACGGCTCGCGGAGGGCGGGCGCCTCGTTGCCATCACGCAGGCAAGCCTCGCGCCGGAAAGCCCGACCTGGCGCGAGGACTTCGTACGCCTTCAGGGGCGGGGAAGCGTCGTCTTCTCGGCAGCCATCGACGGCGCGGTCTATGCCCGGCACGGCACCACGATCGAGACGCGGCTCACCGTGATCGACAAGCGGGCTGCGGCAGACGCCACCGTGTTTCAGGCTTCATCCGGCATCGCGCCCGATGCGGCCACGCTGCTGCGCTGGGTCATAGAGCACGTGCCGCCCAGGCTGCACGTCGCGAACGCTTCGACCGGGGCAGCCGCGATGCCACCGGTGCGCGTCGCGCCTGGCCGGGCACGGCGTCGATCGGTGTGGGTCTCGGCCAAGCCGTCTGCGCCGTTGCCGGCAGCGGGTGGCGACGTCATCGAGCTTTCCTATGAGCCCGTCGACTGGAAGCCGGCGGAGGGCGGCCGGCTGAGCGAGGCCCTCTACGAGGACTATGCCTTGCAGTCGCTCCACATTCCCGGCGCGCACGCGCATCCGACTCGTCTCGTGCAGTCGGCGGCGATGGCGTCGGTTGCACCGCCCACGCCCTCCTGCCGGCCGCACCTTCCCAGTCGCGTCGTCTCGGAGTGCCTGCTCTCCGACGCCCAGCTCGAAAGCGTCATCTACGCGGGCGAGGCGCATGCCTCGCATCTCGCCGGCGCGTGGACGGTGGACGCCACCTTCGATGTCGTCTCTGCAGCACCCGACGATGCTGCCGGCGCCGTGCGCTTCCGGCGCGGCTGGTTCCTGGGCGACGGCACCGGCTGCGGCAAGGGGCGGCAGGTCGCCGGCATCATCCTCGACAACTGGCTGAAGGGCCGGCGTCGCGCCCTGTGGCTCAGTCGATCGGACACCTTGCTGTTCGACGCCCGCAGGGACTGGGCGGCCCTTGGCCAGGAGCCTCTGCTGATCCAGCCGCTGGCGCGCTTCCGTCAGGGGACGCCCATCCGGCTCGACGAGGGCATCCTGTTCGTCACCTACGCCATGCTGCGCTCGGCCGAGCGCGAGGGCAAGGCCTCGCGCCTCGACCAGATCCTCGCCTGGCTGGGCCGCGAGCCCGGCTCCGGGGCCGCTCCCGCCTTCGACGGCGTGATTGTGTTCGACGAGAGCCACGCCATGCAGAACGCGGCGGGCGGCAAGAGCGAACGCGGCGAAGTGGTGCCGTCCCAGCAGGGTCGTGCGGGGTTGCGGCTGCAGCACGCGTTGCCCGATGCGCGCGTCGTCTACGTGTCGGCGACGGGTGCCACCACCGTGCACAACCTCGCCTATGCCCAGCGCCTCGGCCTGTCGGGCGGCGCGGATTTCCCCTTCGCCACGCGCGCCGAGTTCGTGGAGGCCATCGAGGCCGGCGGTGTCGCCGCGATGGAGGTGCTGGCGCGCGACCTCAAGAGCCTCGGCCTCTACGCCGCCCGCTCGCTCTCCTACGCGGGTGTCGAGTACGAGCTCATTGAGCACGCCCTTACGCCCGAGCAGCGCCGCATCTACGACGCCCACGCCGGCGCCTTTGAGGTGATTCATAACAACCTGACTGCGGCGCTGGAGGCCACCAACATCACCAGCTCGGTCTGCGGGGGCGGGTCGCGCACCCTCAATGCCCAGGCCAAGGCGGCCGCGCGCTCGGCGTTCGAGAGTGCGAAGCAGCGCTTCTTCAGCCATTTGATCATAGCCATGAAGACGACGACGCTGATTAAGTGCATCGAGCGCGACCTGGAGGCGGGGCACGCGGCCGTGGTGCAGCTCGTCTCCACCGGCGAGGCGCTGATGGAGCGCCGCCTTGCCGACATCCCTACCGAGGAGTGGGGCGATCTGGTCGTCGACACCACTCCGCGCGAGGCCGTCGCCGGCTACCTCGCCCGCTCGTTCCCGACCCAGCTCTTCGAGGAGTACACCGACAGCGACGGCAACCTGGCCTCGCGCCCGGTATTCCGTGACGGCGAGCCCGTGCAATGCCGCGAGGCGGTGGAGCGGCGCGATCGCCTGATCGAGGACATGGCGGCGCTCGACCCCGTGCCGGGCGCCCTCGACCAGATCGTGCAGCACTTCGGCAGCGACAAGGTGGCCGAGGTCACCGGACGGTCGCGGCGCATCGTCGCCAAGGTGGATGGCGCCGGCGACAGGCGCCTCGCCGTCGAGAGCCGCGCGGGGTCGGCCAACCTCGCTGAGACCCAGGCGTTCCAGGACGATGAGAAGCGCATCCTGGTGTTCAGCGACGCGGGCGGGACCGGACGCAGCTATCACGCCGACCTCGGCGCAAGGAACCGGCGCCTGCGCGTGCATTATCTCCTGGAGGCTGGCTGGAAGGCCGATACCGCCATCCAGGGTCTCGGGCGCACCAACCGCACCAACCAGGCGCAGCCGCCGCTGTTCCGGCCGATCGCCACCGACGTGAAGGCGGAGAAGCGGTTCTTATCAACGATCGCCCGGCGGCTCGACAGCCTCGGCGCCATCACCAAGGGCCAGCGGCAGACGGGCGGACAGGGCCTGTTCCGGCCCGAGGACAACCTGGAGAGTGTCTACGCGCGGGCGGCGCTCAGGCAGCTCTACGCGCTCCTCTACGCGGGCAAGGTTGAGGGCTGCTCGCTGCAGCGGTTCCAGGATGCCACCGGCCTCACGCTGACCGACCGCGATGGGACCCTGAAGGAGGAGCTCCCCTCCATCAGCCAATTCCTGAACCG
>DATMZP010000120.1:0-5229 GCA_035573595.1 Hyphomicrobiaceae bacterium | reverse complement strand
GAACATGCGCCAAAGGTAAACGCCGGGGCTCAATATTTTTCTGTGCAGCGCCGGGGCGGACCTCTCCGGCGATCTCGCTCGTGCCATGCTTCCTTCTCCAGGCCCCCTAATCTTGGTCAGTCGTCTCAGGTGAGTGTCAGGCCACGCGGTTAACCACTTATCATCATCCGTGCGTCTAAGGCGACTGCTGCCGCGCAACGCGCCGTGCAGGAAGCGCGCGCTCGCCCTGGCTCCGCCGGGCCTATGCCACAGCTTCGCCACCGACCCTTGGCGCATAAAACGGGCAACTTTCCGGCCTTCGGCCGGATTTCACCCGGCTGCGTCCCCGGTCGGCTCGGTTGGAGCCGCCTCGGCCAGCAGCTCCAGCATGGCCCGGTGCACCTGGGAGGGGCCGGCGACGATATCGCCGGTCTCGAGCATGCTCTTGCCACCTTCTGCATCCGTTACGAGCCCGCCGGCCTCCCGGACCAACAGGGTGCCGGCCGCGATGTCCCAGGGCGACAGGCCGTGCTCGAAAAAGCCGTCGAAGCGGCCGGCTGCCACCCAGGCCAGGTCCAGGGCGGCCGAGCCGGTGCGGCGGATACCGCTCACGTGAGGCATCAACCTCTTGCATTCCCTCAGGAAACGGTCATGCCCCGGGCGGCCGCGGTGGGGGATGCCGGTGGTGATCAGGCTGTCGGCCAGCGTCCGGCGTGCCGACACCCGCACCCTGCGGTTGTTGAGGAAGGCGCCCTGGCCCTTCTCGGCTGTGTACAACTCGTCGTAAATCGGATTGTAGACCAGCCCGGCGACGATCTCTCCTTCCCTCTCGAGACCGATGGCGATCGAGAAGAGCGGCAGCCCGTGCATGAAGTTGGTGGTGCCGTCGAGGGGATCGACGATCCAGCGGTGGCTCTTGTCGGGGCCGTCCACCGCCCCGCGCTCCTCCATCAGGAAGCCGTAGCCGGGCCGGGCCCTGGACAGCTCGCGGTAAACGGTTTCCTCGGAGCGGTGATCGGCGCTGGTGGCGAAATTGGCCGGCCCTTTCACCGATACCTGCAGCTGCTCCACCTCCCCGAAGTCGCGTGCCAGCCCCCTTCCGGCCTTGCGCGCCGCGGCGATCATGACAGTCAACAGGGCGGAGGCGGGCATGTTTTGGGGATGCTCTTGGGCGGGCGAAGCGGGTCGTGCAAAGAACGGGCCGGCGGCAGATGCCGCTGCCCGACCTAACCCAGGCTGGAGGGGATGGCAAGTCAAAGGCGGGACATCAAGGCGGGGGCGAGGTGCGGCGTCGACGACGCCTGGCTCGCGTCAATCCTCGCTGGTTTTGAAGCGGCTCACGCCTCTGAGCACAAAGGGCGCAATGAGGGCTACGAGAGCGATCGCCAGCAGCGTCGCCGACATCGGGCTCTGCACCAGCACCATGGGGTCGCCCAGGCTGATCTGCAGGGCACGGCGCAGCTGCGCCTCCGCCACCGGCCCAAGGATCAGCCCCACGACCACCGGCGCGACCGGATAGTCGAAGCGCCGCATGACAAAACCCATCACGCCGAAGACGGTCAGCATGGACAGCTCCACGACCGAGGGCTTGGCGGCAATGGTTCCCATCGTGGCAAACACCAGGATGCCGGCATAGAGCCACGGCTGGGGGATCGCCAGCAAGCGCACCCAGAGCCCCACCAGGGGCAGGTTCAGCACCAGCAGCATGGTATTGGCGATGAACAGGCTGGCGATCAGGCCCCACACCAGGTCGGGCCGCTCGGCGAACAGCAGCGGCCCAGGGTTCAACCCGTACTGCTGGAAGCCCGCGAGCATCATGGCCGCGGTGGCTGAGGTGGGCAGCCCAAGCGTGAGCAGCGGCACCAGTGTGCCTGCGGCGGAGGCATTGTTGGCGGCTTCCGGGCCGGCGACGCCCTCGATGGCGCCCTTCCCGAACTCGTCGGGATATTTCGTCAGGCGCCGCTCGGTGGAATAGGACAGGAACGTCGGGATCTCGGCGCCGCCTGCCGGCAGGGCGCCGATGGGAAAGCCGAACAGGGTGCCACGCAGCCACGGCTTCCACGAGCGCAGCCAATCCTGCCTCGTCATCCAGAGCGAGCCGCGCACAGGCTCCAGCTTGTCCTCCTGCTTGTTGCGGCGGGAGGCGACGTAGAGCGCCTCGCCGATGGCGAACAGGCCGACGGCCAGCGTCGTCACCTCCACGCCGTCCAGCAGCTCCGGCACCCCGAAGGCGAGCCGCGCCTGGCCGGTGAGCCTGTCGATGCCGACGAGGCCGAGTGCCAGCCCGATGCAGAGGCTGGTGAGGCCGCGCACCGGCGAATCGCCGAAGGTCGCCGACACGGTGATGAAGGCCACGCACATCAGCGCGAAGTAGTCCTCCGGGCCGAACCGCACAGCGATCTCGACCAGCCATGGCGCCAGGAACACGATGCCGAGCGTGGCGATGGTGCCGGCCACGAACGAGCCGATGGCCGCGGTGGCGAGCGCCGGCCCGCCGCGCCCGGCCTTGGCCATCTTGTTGCCTTCCAGCGCCGTCGCCAGCGAGGCGCTCTCGCCGGGCGTGTTGATCAGGATCGCCGTCGTCGAGCCGCCGTACATGCCGCCGTAGTAGATGCCCGCGAACATGATGAGCGAGCCGGCGGGATCGAGCTTGAACGTGACCGGCAGGAGCAGCGCCACCGTCAGCGCCGGCCCGATGCCCGGCAGGACGCCGACCGCGGTGCCGAGCAGGACCCCGATCAAGGCGAACAGCAAGTTCGCCGGCTGAGTAGCGACGGCGAGGCCCTGGAGCAGTGAGTTGAGCGCGTCCATGGCCTGGCCTCAGAGCAGCCGTTCGAGCGGCCCTGCCGGCAGCGACAGGGTCAGAAGCTTGTCGAACGTCAGATAGATGGCGACAGCGAGCACGAGCCCGATCGCGACATCGATGAGGATTGCGCGCCGCCCGAAGGCCGCCGACGTGGTCGCAAACAGGATGGTGGCGGCGGCGATGAACCCGCCACCAAGCCCGACGATGGCGATCAGCGCCGCGAGCCCGCCGAGGATGAGCCCGACGGCCCGCCGGTCGACCTCCTCCCGCGGCGGGAAGCCGCCGCGCCAGGCCAGCAGCAGGTTGCCCGCCGAGAGCACGACGAGGCCGGCGGCGACGACGTAGGGCATCGCCTTCGGTCCGATGCCGTAGGTCGTGGTGAGCTGCAGGCTCGTCGTGTCCCAGAGGATCACCACAGCCAGCGCGAGCAATACGCCGGCGATGGCCGTGCCGGCGATATCGGGACGGCCGGCCGGAGCGCTGTCCACTCGGGATATCCCCCTCTGGGCAGATGGAGGCGTCGCGCCTTGGCCCCCGGCGTTGCCGGGGAGCGCGAGGCGCCGGCGGCTATTTCACCAGTCCGACGGACGCGAGCACGTCGCCGACGCGCTTCTGCTCGTCACCCAGGAACTTCGTGAACGCCTCGGCGGGCAGATAGGCGTCGTCCCAGCCCTTCTGCTTGAGGATGTCCTTCCAGGCCGCCGACGCGACGAGCTTGCCCACGAGATCGGCGAGCGCCTTCTTCTGCGCGTCCGAGAGGCCCGGCGCGGCCACCACGGAGCGCCAGTTGGTGAGCACCAGGTCGATGCCCTGCTCCTTGAAGGTTGCCACGTCCACGCCCGGCAGGCGCGCGGGCGACGTGATGCCGATGGCGCGCAGCTTGCCCGCCTTGATCTGCCCCTCGTACTCGCCATAGCCGGAGATGCCCGCGGTCACCTTGCCGCCAAGGATGGCGGCCAGCGACTCGCCGCCCCCGGAGAAGGCGACGTAGTTGACCTTCGAGGCATCCGCGCCGGCCGCGCCCACGAACAGCGCCGCCATGATGTGGTCCACGCCGCCGGCCGAGCCGCCGGCGAAGGTGACCTTGGCCACGTCCTTGCGCGCCGCCTCGGCGAGATCGGCGGCGGTCTTGATGGGCGAGCTCGCGGGCACCACCATTACCTGCACCTCCTGGGTGAGGCGCGCGATCGGGGTGACCTGCGACAGCGACACCGGCGACTTGTTCAGGAGGATCGCGCCCACCATCACGAAGCCGTTGACCATGAGCTGGTTGCCGTCGCCCTTCGCGCCGTTGACGAACTGGGCGAGGCCCACCGTGCCCCCGGCGCCCGCGACATTGATGACCTGCGCGCTCTTCACGAGCTTCTCGGCCACCAGCGCCTGCTGGATCGACCGGGCGGTCTGGTCCCAGCCGCCGCCCGGCGCGGCCGGCGCGATGATCTTGAGCTCGGTCTGCGCGAGCGCGGGACCGGCGAGGAACGTCGCCCCCGCGATCAGCAAGCCGCACGACAGGTGTCTGGCATACAACAGCATCGATAGCTCCCCCTGCATAAGAGGCGGCCATTTAGAGCCGATTTTCAAAGCACGTCCAGGGCCAGTTGGACGCGCGGGCGCAGCGCGCCGGTCGGCGTCAGCCGCGCGTCGTCAGCCAGCCCTACGGCATACAGGGCATCCGCCAAGGTCCGGATTGCCGCTTCAGACTTCCGGAGACTACGTCGACTTGTTCTGCTAATGTTCTTGCGCGGACACTGACGATCCGATAGTGTTCCGGCACCATGACCGAAGAGACGACCAACCTCGTCCTTGAGCACCTTCGCCACATCCGCTCCCGCGTCGATGGGCTGGTAGAGGACATGCGGCTGGTGATCGTGCGCCTCGGCGCCCAGGACCGGCATCTCCTCGGCCTGCAAATTTCCGAGGTGGGGCAGAACTCCGAGATCGACAGGATCAAGGAACGGCTGCAGCTTATCGAGCGGCGTCTGGAGCTGGCGGATTGAATGGGGCCCTGCGGGTCTGACCCCAGGGGCACAATCTCGGAGCATCCGCTCAGCACGAGCGCCAGCTCCGGCGTGCCAGAGCGCGCTGCGGCGGCGCGGTTTGCTTGCAGACAATCGATCCGCTCTGCCATGGGGTCAGACCCGCAGGGTCTGGCCCCGATCCCTCCGATCCTTATAGCATCTTCCCCGGATTGAGAATCCCCTTCGGGTCGAACGCCGCCTTGATCCTGCGCATCAGATCCATGGCGACCTCGCCCTTCACCTGGGCCAGCTCCGCGCGCTTCATGATGCCGATGCCGTGCTCGGCGGAGATGGAGCCGTTGAGGCTCAGCACGACGTCGTGCACGGCGTGGACGATGTCGTCCCACATCGCCATGAAGCGGTCTCTCGCCATGCCCTCGGGCTGGGCGATGTTGTAGTGCACGTTGCCGTCGCCGAAGTGGCTGA
>DATMZP010000119.1:0-5192 GCA_035573595.1 Hyphomicrobiaceae bacterium | reverse complement strand
TCCTCCTCGCGGCGCTCACCGTGGGGCCGGGAGATGCCGTCGAATGCACCGCGGAAGAGTTCGGCAAGGCCGTCAACGACGCCGGCGCGGCGCTGCGCAAGCTCAGCGCCGAGAACACCCCGCGCCTTCAGGCCAAGATGGAGCAGCTCAAGACCAAGATGAAATGGCCCGACGCAGGCTACGAGGACCGGGCCTACCAGGCCCTGCAGGACGAGCGGGTGTCGGCCTTCGACAATGACGCCAACAGCCTGCTGGCCAAGATCGATGCCCTGGGCACCGTGGAGCCCGGGGGCGCACCCGAGTGCGGCAAGCTGCAGGAGCTGCAGGCGGCGAGCCTGGAGCTGCAGGCCACGGTCAAGACCAAGACTGCCTATCTCATCTCCAAGCTCGACCAGATGCTGAGCGACGCGCCGATCGCGGCCGCCCCCAAACCCAAGGCTGCCGAGCCCAAGGCGAAGGCGCCGGAGACCAAGGTCGCGACGGCCGAGCCCACCTTCACGCCTGCGCCCGCTCTGCCACCAGCGCCGCGCCAGCCGGCGGCAAGCGGCTGGTCCACCAACACCACGGGCAACGCGCCGCCGGGCGAGGTGGCCGCGACGCCCTTGCCTCCGCTGCCTCAGCCGCCGCCCGGGCCGGCGGCGCCGGCGGACGCCGAGGGCTACACCATCGAGGAGATCCGCACCGCCAGCGCCGGCTTCTTCGGCCAGGTGTCGGCCAACCTGGGCTCGGTCATCGAGCATCTGTTCAGCAAGAGCGGGCGCCCGACGGGCTACATCCTGGGGACGGAGGGAGGCGGCGCGTTCCTGGCCGGCGTCCGCTATGGCAAGGGCACCCTCTACCTCCGCAACGGCGGCACCCAGCCGATCTTCTGGCACGGCCCTTCGGTCGGCTTCGACGTTGGCGGCGAGGGCTCGAAGACCCTGTTCCTGCTCTACAAGATGACGACGCCCGAGGTGTTGTTCGCCTCGTTCACCGGCATCGACGGCTCGGCCTATCTGGTGGGCGGTGTGGGCGCCACCCTCGTCACCAACGGCACCGTGGTGATGGCACCCATCCGCTCCGGCATCGGACTGAGGCTCGGGGCGAACCTGGGCTACATCCGCTTCACCCCCAAGGGGACCTGGAACCCGTTCTGAGGGCGACGACCGCTCCGCTCACTTCGCCCGCTGCCACTGCTGGAACTCGCGGAACAGGCGCTCGCGCTCGCCCGCGGTCAGGTCGCGCCCTTTCCGCTTTGCGTCGAGGAACTCGTCGAAGCTGGTGCGCAGCTCCTTGGCCTCGCGCTGGTGCCTATCAAGCCACTCCTGGGCAGGCGCGAACCGCGTCCAGCCCGGAACCTTGCCGGCAAAGTTCACCGTCTTCCACGATGGCTGGCGCGGCGGCTTGAGGAACTCCTGGTAGCGTGAGAACAGCGCCTCCACAAACCGGGCGTTGCGCTGGTAGCGCAGCGAGCCTTTCGGCCAGTTCAGAGTGACCAGGATCGTGTAGAGCGCGATGGTGCGCACCGACTTGTCCTTCTCCACCAGGGTCGGATAGTCCTCGCCGCCGATCTTGCTCGGCAGGAAGTCGGCTTCCAGGGCCGGCGGGTAGGGCACCTCCAGGAACTTGAAACCGGCGTCGGCCTTCACCGTGTTGTAGGCGGGAACGACCTTCGGGCAGATGCAGACCGTCGCGTCGAGCTCCTTGCGGCGCATCATCTCGACGGCCTCGGGCTGCGGGAAGTTGAACACCTGCACGTCGATGCCCAGCGTCTTGAAGATGTGGAGGCCGGCCGAGGCGCTGCCGCTGCCGGCAATGTGGAAGCCCACCTTCTTGCCCTTGAGGTCGGCAAGCGAGTTGTTCTCCGGCAGCGCCAGCACGTGGACCTCCTCGGTGGCCAGCGGCGCCACATAGAGGATCTGGCGCTTGAGGTCCGGCCCGAGCTCGCCGCTGGCCACGAAGCCGTTGAGATTGCGCGGGTTGGTGAACGCGAAATCGACGCTGCGCATGTAGATGAGATCGCGCACGTTCTGCACGCCGCTGCTGGTCGCGAGCGACACGACGCGGAGCTTGTCGTCGCTGGTGACGAGGGCGATGTCGTTGGCGAGAGCGTGGTAGGCCGCGCCAAGACTTCCCCCCGCGACGAACACCGTGTTCTGGTTGACCTGGTCGCGCATCGCCTTGTGCGGATCCTGCGCGAATGCCGTGCCACCCCCGGCGAGCAACGACAACCCAAACATCATGAAAATCGAAACGCGGGTAGGCATGAACGTCTGTCCCCTGTCGCTGACGTTGCGAGTAAGGCCTCCGGGAGCCCAGGCGGCGAGCCGGCGTTACATTCCTTGCGATCGGTCCGGGTGGAGATCTGCGGATGCGCGGACGAGGATGTCGTGACGCCCGTATGGCGGGAATGCGGCACCGGCGCGGATCGGACCGCCGCAGCGTACGAAAATGCTTGGGGTGTTGCGCCGCGGTCCAAGACGGCCCGACGTGGCCGGGCGCGGCGCCGCCCGACTAGCGCCCGCGCACGTAGTTGCGGAAATACGGCTTGTCCCGCATCTCCTCGGCGCTCTCGACGCAGCGGCGGCGGGGGTCCTTGGCCACCCACTCGCGGCCGGCGCGGAACATCAGGCGCATCTGCACCTGGCAGGCGTCGCTGGTGAAGTCGGCATCGATGGCGTTGAGCCGGGCGAGCGCACTCATGAACTCGCCCGGGTCCATGGCGCTGAGCGCCTCCCGGCACATACCGGAGGCAACGTAGTGTGTCGTCAGCTCCTGCGCCAGGGCGATGGACTGGAAACAGCGGGTGCCGGTCGGGGCACCCGTCATCGCGTTCAACTCCCGCTGCGCCGGCTCCTGAGCCTGCACGTGGCCTGCCAGGAGCAATCCTGCAACGAGAAGCATGAGACGCATGTGTCGGGGCGCTCCCTCGTGTCCGGCGGTGTCGCTGCACCATAGCCAGCGTCAACTGCACCGGCCAGATGAGACGGGCGCCTCGCGCCAGCGACAGGCGGACGCGTGGAAAGGCAGCCACACTCCGTGCAGCTGCCTCTCACCCGGCCCTCTCACCGCGTCGCGGGAGACGGCGCGTGCCAAGGAGCCGCCTCAGTTCGCGGCGAAGCAGTAGAACAGGCCGGCGCCGCCGGAGCCCTTCAGCAGCTCCTGGCTGCAGCCGCGCGAGCCGTGGGAGGAGTTCCACGACTTCATGTGGCGCGTGTCCTTCTTCAAGCCTGCGCGGTCGTGATGGCCGACAATGGCGGAGCCGTCCCCGCTCTTGGTCCAGTTGCCGCAGGTGGTGTCGCCACCGGCGGTCGAGTAGCGACCCTCGGGGTCCGAGCCGGTGAGCATGTCGTGCTCGTTGGGCTGGTCGCCGCGGCCCTTCACCGGCTCGCCCTTCTCGGAAAGCGCCGTCTGCTTGGTGACGTTGACCTGATCGGAGTGCAGGTCGGCCACATTCTTGGCGATCAGCGCGCCCTTGGAGTTGTACCACGGACCCTTGCCGATGCGGTCGCGGGCATTGACGCCGGCGTCACCGCCGGGCGCCGTGGTGCTCAAGTACGCGCGCCAGTTGGTGAGGGTGGACCCGGCGGCCTTGGCCAGCGCGTTGCAGTGGGCGTCGGCGCCGTCCAGGCCGCCGAGGTCGGCGCCGCTGCCCTTGCCGACGCTGGTGACAAAGAACGTCATGGGGGTCTGCTGCTGGGCGCTGGCGCCCGTGACGATGCCGGCGGCAACGAGCACCGTAGAGACGGCAAGAGAAAGGCGCATCGTTCTTGTCATTGCGATCCTCCGAGTTGAGCCCACGTCGGCCCGTCCAAGAGGCCTCGTCGACCTAGTTGGATTGGCCTTTTGCAACGGTCCCCGTACCCAACTGAGACCGTTTTCCATGAACGACGGAGACCGTGGTGGTATTCGGCCCGGCGCCTGCCGCTTGGGTTCACGTTTGCGTGGTGATAATGTTGCGGCAGGAGTGCGAGCATGAGCACCAAGCTGGATTGGTCCGATGCACGCCGCCGCCTGCTGGCTCTGATGCGGGAGGTTGGCACGGAGATCAGTGCTTACCCGAGGCCGATCACGGCCTGCGACGCGCAGTTCAACCACCTTCTGGAGTTGCGCCGCATGCTGCCCGGAGAGCTGGCACGCCTGGAGGCCGCCGCTGCCGATCCGTCGGCCAGCGTAGAGGCCTTTATCCGCGGCTCGCCTTGCCGCGACGCGCTGTGCGCCGTGGAGCCGGCGACTGGCGGTTGAGCAAGCAGCCGGCCGTCGCCGAGATCGGTCGGCGCTACCTTGCCCAGTCGAACTTGTAGGAGAGGGCGAGGCCGCCGTAGAGCTGGCTCTCCGTCTCCACGATCGGGCTGTCGGCGGCGTCGCCGATGAGGTGGGCGTAGCGGCCGATCAGGTGCAGCGCCCAGCGGTCGGAGAGATCGATGGTGGCGGTGGCGCCCACGTAGATGTCCTTGAAGCCGGCGTCGGGATCGTACGCGCCCGGAACCCCGAAGAACGCCGTCATATACTCCTGCGTGGCGTAGTTGGTGCCGATGCCGGCGGTGAGCTTCACGGCCTTCGACAGGCGGCTGGTGTGCTCGACGCCGAAGCGGACGAGGCCGCCGGTGTCGTCGCCCGTCACCTGGTGGTGGTAGGAGACCGAGAACGCCAGCGGCCCCGTGCGATAGGTGGCAAACGCCCCAAGCACCAAGCCGCCATCGACATCGTCGAGCCCCGGCACGTTGGAGACGTCGTCGGCGTCGCGGCCGAAGCGGTAGCCGGCCAGCGGGCCGAATTCGAAGGCGCCGGACTGGAACAGGCGCAGACGCACGTCGTCGACGCCCTTGATCTGGAAGAAGCCATCGTTGCCCACGCCGGCCGGGGCAATGAACGGGAAGGCGATGGCGTCGTAGGACTTGGAGCCCTCGAAGCTGGGCGAGACGTAGACGAAGCCGCCGACCTGCCATCGGTCGCCGAACAGATCGGGCGAGGATTGCGCGGCCGCGGGGCCGGCGGCCAGCGTGACGAGCAGCGCGGCGCAAGCGCCGGCGCGAACGAGAGTTGGCATCGGTTCCCCACCGTCTGTCCCAGGACGACGGACTCTCAGGGATCTTGCTACAGTTGGCCAGCTCGGATTGCGGCCCATCCACGATCCGGGTGACGGGCGTTGCCCGACAGGCACACCGAGGCCGGGCCACGCGGGTGCGGCCATCGGCTGGCGTCAAATTTGC
>DATMZP010000118.1:0-2380 GCA_035573595.1 Hyphomicrobiaceae bacterium | reverse complement strand
CCCGCTACACCTACGACGCTCACGAGGAACATCAGACGTCCCTGCGCGGCAGCACCGCCGCCGTGGCCAAGGACCTGCAGCACGAGATCCAGGAGCGGCTGGCCAAGGCCGGCGTGCAGGTCATCGAGGCCCGCCTCAGCCACCTGGCCTACGCCCCCGAAATCGCGTCGGCCATGCTCCGCCGGCAGCAGGCGGGAGCGATCATCGCCGCCCGCCAGAAGATCGTGGAAGGCGCGGTGGGCATGGTGGACATGGCCCTGGCCCGGCTGGCCGAGAGCAACCAGGTCCAGCTCGACGAGGAGCGCAAGGCGGCCATGGTCAGCAACCTGCTCGTGGTGCTGTGCTCGGATCGCGACGCGCAGCCGGTCGTCAACACGGGCACGCTCTACCAGTAGGCCGTGGCCGAGCGGAAGCCCTTCCTCCTGCGGATCGACCCCACGGTGCTGGACGCCGTCCAGCGCTGGGCCCAGGACGACCTGCGCAGCCTGAACGCGCAGGTCGAGTTCCTCCTGCGCCGGGTCCTGCAGGAGGAAGGGCGGTTGAAGCCGGCCCCAAAGCCGGGCCGGCACTGAGGAGCGATCGATGCTGACCGCGCATCCGAAGAAGTGGTACTCCTGGGACTACTCCCTGCTTGACGCCGACGGCCAGCACCTGGCGGACCTCGGCCTGTCCTCCTGGCGCGATCGCGGCACGTTCGTGCTCGGCGGCGCCGAATATCGCGCGCGGCGGGAAGGCCTGGGCGGCCCGTTCCTCCTCGAACACGACGGCGCCGTACGCGCGCGCGCCCGCAAGACGCGCTTCTTCGGGTGTGAGTTCGAGATCGAGTTCGAGGGCGACCACTACACGCTGACGAAGCCGTCGATCTGGAGCCACACGGTCGTACTGCACCAAGGGGGCGAGGAGCTCGGTGTGATCCGCCACGCCGCCTGGTACAAGCGCGACGCGCACATCGAGATGGCGGAGCGCCTCTCCCCCGTGCTGCAGGCCTTCGCGCTCTGGCTGGCCCTGCTTCTCTGGAAGCGGGAGGCCGCGGCCGCCGAAGGCGCCTGACCGCCTCGCGGCCGTCGAGACGGCGCTAGTCCGCCGCGACCAGCTCGCGGCCCCAGCGCTCGATCGCCGCCGCCACCTGCTCGAAGGCGCGTCCCTTGCGGGTCAGGGTGTATTGCACACGCACGGGCGGGCCGGGCTGGACGTCCCGCGCCACCAGCCCACGCGCCTCGAGATCCTTGAGGCGCGCGGACAACGTCTTGGCCCCCACCCCCCGTGTGCGCTCCTCGATCTCGCTGAACCGCAGGGGCCCCGCCTGGAGCAGGCTCAGGATCAGCGCCGTCCAGGGGCGGGCCAGGAGGTCGATGGCCTTCTGGTAGGCCTGGCAGTGGGGGTCGATCCGCTTGCTCATCCTGGGGCATTGTAACCCATCTAAGCTTCCCCAAGGGAAGCGACTTGACAAATGATAGCGCAAACCCTATTATTGATTTCCATAGGGAAGTTACTAGTCGATGGATAGCATCGACGATGGAGGTTCGCATGAGCGTCGGACTCTTGATCTTGCGCCTGGTGGTCGGGCTGGGCCTGGCCGCGCACGGCGCGCAGAAGCTGCTGGGCTGGTTCGGCGGCTACGGCATCGCCGGCACCGGGAAGTACTTCGAGCAGCAGTTGGGCTTCCGCCCGGGCCGTCTGTTTGCCGTGCAGGCGGGGCTGGCCGAAGCGCTGGGTGGGCTGTTCCTGGCCGCCGGCTTCCTGACCCCCGCGGCCGCGGCCGCCGTCGTCGCCGTCATGCTGGTGGCCGCGGTCAGCGCGCACCTCAAGGCCGGCTTCTTCGCGCACAGCGGCGGGTACGAGTACACGCTGGTCCTCGGCGCCGCGGCCGTCACGCTGGCTTTCACCGGACCGGGGGCCCTGTCGCTCGATCACGCGCTGGGAATCTCGTGGTCCGGCGAGGCGTGGGGACTGTTCGCACTGGTGGCAGGTCTCGTCGGTGGCGCCGTGCCTCTCATCGCCCGCAAGCCGCCGGTGACGTCGGCCGCGCCGCACACCGCCTGAAAGAACCGAACGGAGAGGAGAACATGACTCGCAAGATCGAACGCGTGATCAAGGCGCATCGGCAGCTCGAGGGCGGGGGCTTCGTCGTCCGCCGGCCCTTCCCCATCGCGGGGCTGGAGCTCGTCGATCCCTTCCTGCTGCTGGACGAGATGGGCCCCGCCACCTACGGCCCGGGCGAGGCCAAGGGCGCACCCGATCATCCGCACCGCGGATTCGAGACGGTCACGTACATGCTCGAGGGCCGGTTCGAGCACGAGGACTCCGCGGGCAATCGGGGCGCCATCGCCGCCGGGGACGTGCAGTGGATGACGGCGGGGAGCGGTGTCGTGCACTCCGA
>DATMZP010000117.1:0-3172 GCA_035573595.1 Hyphomicrobiaceae bacterium | reverse complement strand
GACCCGCCTGCTCGGAAGGCATGCGATAGGCCACCCCGTTATAGAGCTCCCAGCGGCCTTCCCGGCCCTCGGCCCAGGTCAGGAACTCATCGACCGTCATTTTTCGATGTGCGTGCAGGCTCATGGCGCACTTCTAGCACGTGCACGTCCCTTCGGCAAACATGGCGCCCGGTGTACCGCATCCGGCCCGCCGGCCAGGAACGGAAGATAGCTCCGCCTCGCCCGCGCCTATTGCGCTGCCCTCGCGCGGTTCTCCCTCTCGACCGTGTCCGACGACGGCGCGGCGGCGGGCGGAGGCTTGGGCAGGTAGCCCGGCAGATCGAACCTCGGGTCGGCCGCCACCGCGCCTTTCTCGCACGCGCCGGCCTTCTCGCAGATGCCCTGATAGCGCATGAGATCGGAGATGCCGGGCACCGTGGACGGCGGTGGCGCCGCCGGCGCCGAGGCCGGTACGCCGGTCACCAGCTCCTCGCCGTTGATGAAATGCGTGGCCAGCCGCGTCGCCTCCAGCTCCTTCCGGGTCAGCCAATGGATCTCCGAGTTGGGCGTCGACATGATGATCGTCATGACCTCCTCGCCAATGCCCATCTCGGCGAAGAACTGCCGGATCTTGGCGTAGGTATCCCGTGTCTGCGCGTGCCCGCCGGTGACCGTCCGCTCCGACACGAGGGTCTTCTGCGTCTCGACCGGAACGCCGAACGACCGCCGCGTCAGAACCAGGTAGCGGCGCAGCGTCATGGAAATCTGGTGCAGCCCCACGCCCGTCCCCGGCCCGACCAGGCGCTCCGCGCCGCCCGCCAGGATGAAGGCGCACGAGGAGGCGCATTTGGAATAGCGCGCCTGCGCCAGCCCGCGCAGCTCCCGCCCCTGCTTATTCCGACCCTCCCTGGCCTTGCGGCAGGCGGCATCGTCCGCGGCGCAGGGCGTGAACGCGGTCCTGGTGATCGCCACCCGCAGGCCCTTGGCACGGATCAGCCGCCCGATCGCCAGCGCGTCGTTGACCGAGCCGCCGCCGGAGTCGACCAGCACCGGCAGCCTGCGCTCGCCGAGCCGGCCCAGGACGTTCCTGAACTGCCCCGCCGTGCCGGTCATGATCCGGCCCTGGGCGACGATCCATTGCGGGCACTGCGGCTCGCAGCCGGGATGGGCGCTGCGCACCACGTGCACCTGCATGGGCGGCTCCACGGGCGGGGCCGCCTTCTTCGGCGGTGCCGCTGCGGCCGGGCCGCAGGCGAGGATGACGGCGGCGATGAGGACGGCAAAGCCTCTCATGACACAGCTCCCCCAAGGATCGGCGCCGCCGCGAGCAACGAGGCAAGGTTGAAAACCCAAGCGCAGGCGGACCGGGCGAGCTTAGCGCAGACGCTGCGTGCCGTGAAGATCGCGGCCGGTCCCCGTTCCGCCAACCCATCTTTCTGTCATGAGCTTTCCGCGAGCGCCAACGCCAACAACCCCACCGGCGACGCCGGCGAGGGTGCGACGGGTGCGCGAGTGCCTACTCCGCAACCATTTTAGGGGGCGGTTGCCCGCCCCGAACGGGGTTGCCTTTCGGCACCGCGCCACGGCGATTTTGGACCACCGCTGTGAGCAAGCCGCCTGTCCTGGGAAGATCCCCTTGAGGATCTGGGCTGACAGGATCGGGAGCCTTCAGCCCCGCTTCACGATCGGCGCCATTGCTGGCAGCCCGGCAGTAGCCGACACAGCAGTCCCCCTGGAGCTTGAGCCATCTCCTCGCCTTCCAGGGCGCCGGTCGTCTGCACGTGAACGTCGGATGGCGCCATCCACGTCCCGTCGCGGCAAACGACGGCCGAATTGTAACGACGCGCCACCCCCACGGGGACAGCAAATGCCGGCCCAATATCCTCACGGCCTGCCGTCAGGGTCAATGGCGGGTAAACGGACGGAGCGCCAATCACATCGCGTGGAGAACGCTCAAGGGTCACAGGGCGCAGGACAGGCTTTTGGAGGCCGTGATCTGCAGCACCTGCACGCTCTCGGACAGCTTGATCAGGAGCTCCGTGTCGCGCGGCAGATGATGAATGCGCCTGGGGTCCGGCCCGGCGAACCGCTACATGCCCTCCACGATCTCCCAGTAGGCGATGGTGACGAACTCCGTATACTCCGCGCGATCCTCGCGCAACTGCCACCGCACTCGAAGAGCGCCTATGGCAGCGCCTTTACCCAGTCCGCCAGCTCCTGCCAGGGGTCGATGCTCCAATGGGAGCGTGCAGCGCCGGAAGACGAGGGGAGGACGAACACGTCGGGGAAGTCGGATACGGCCGGTGGCTGGCGACCGTAGGCGATGATGCGGGTTCCACCGGTGCGAAGCCATACGCTGGCGGCCCTCTTGCTGGTGAAGGCGATTGCGCGTGGGCGATAACTGCGCACGACAGCTTCGAAACGATTGGGGTCGAAGGTGTCTGCGGAGACGTGATGGTCCATGCCGGAGCCCAGCTTCGACATGTCCGTGAGGCCGATGCCGAGGGCGAGCAGGTCCTGAAACTCGGCTGGGGCGAGCAGCCGCGGCGTCAGCCCGATCTCGTGCAGGGTGCGCCAGAACCGGTTGCCGCGGCCGGCGTAGTAGTACCCCAGCTCAGCCGAGCGCTTCCCGGCGGCCGTGCCGACGAACACAACGCGCAGGTTGGGCGCGAGGATGTCGGGGAGCTTATGGTCCCTTCGCTCACTCGAACACGAAAAAGAATGTGGTGTTGGCACCGTTCAGGGGTCCCTTGACATCCACTCGCCGAATGCGATGGGCATCAGTAAAGATAGTCGTTCCTATGGCAGAGCAGACTGCCGGCATGCGGCCCTCGTATCCCATGTCACTGTGCACATCACCGGCGCGGATCGAGAACTCTCGACGGCCCTCGATGCGCGCGCGTTGGACGTAGTGCTTCGCACAATATTCCCGAATATCGTCTGCGTGGCTCATGCTTCCCTCCAGCTCCTAATCAGCTCCTCCGGTATATCTCTTTGACAACTGGTTCGTAAGCGGATTCAAGCAAACGCCTCTTTCTTGAAGAGTGCTGACGGATTGTCCGACCGGGTTGATCCCTGACACTTTGGACCGGGCTGATGCCTGACAGTATTCGCTCATTGTTCCACTGTCACCGGCGCTTCCGAAGCGACGCGGAGCCGCGCACGCGGCGGAGCAAAGCGCAGGAAGCGCCGG
>DATMZP010000116.1:0-2740 GCA_035573595.1 Hyphomicrobiaceae bacterium | reverse complement strand
TGCGGGCCTGGCCCCGAGGCAGTAGGGCAGGAGCGAGATCTCGCAGCGTGGCACCGCGCCCATCGGTGCCCCCGCCGCTGCTCACCGATCCATGATCGGCCTTTGCCCTCGTCGCCGGCTTTTTCGTATTGCCCGCATCCGCTCCTCACGTCACACTGGCGCTGCAGACTGACGTTAACGTCAATCCAAGAGCCCGCGAAAGGCCGGCGCTGCGAGGAGACCACCGATGCCCGAGCCGAGGAGACTGAGGGTCCGCGTCGATCCCGACAAGTGCCAGGGCCACAACCGCTGCAAGGCCATCGCACCGGAGCTGTTCGAGCTCGACGAGCTCGGCAACGCCCGCGCCGCGGGCGACGGCATCGTGCCGGCCGACCTGGAGGAGAAGGCCTACCTCGCCAAGTCGAACTGCCCCGAGTTCGCGGTCGAGATCGTCGAGGAGGGCGAGCCATGACCGGCCGCCCCCCCGCCAAGGACTGGGCCACCGACTTCGATCATCTCGATCCGCGCTGGGTCAACGATCCGTTCCCGATCTGGGACGAGATGCGGAAAGGCTGCCCGATCGCCCACACGGACCGCTTCATGGGCGTCTACTTCCCCTCGCGCTACGAGGACGTGCGCGCGGTGGCCTACGACACCGAGCACTTCTCCTCCCGCCGGGTGATCGTGCGCGAGAACCCGCCGCCCCGCATCCCCGCGCCGCCGATCACCTCCGATCCGCCCGAGCACCGCCCCGCCCGCATGGTGCTGCTGCCGCCCTTCACCCCGGACGCCATCCGGAAGCTGGAGCCCAGGGCGCGCGCGCTCTGCAACGAGCTGATCGACAGGTTCATCGCCCGCGGCAGCTGCGATGCGGCGGTCGAGTATGCCCAGGAGATCCCCGCCCGCCTCATCGCCCACATGCTGGACCTGCCGGAGAGCGACGGCGATCTCTACCGCAGGTGGATCCATGAGATCCTGGAGGTCGGCATCACCGACCAGGCCGTGCTCATGCAGGCCGTCGGCGAGATGACCCGCTACTTCGCGGCCGCCGTCCAGGAGCGCACGGCGAAGCCGGGCGACGACCTGATCAGCTACCTCGTGCACGCCAGGCCCAACGGCACGCCGATGACGACCGACCACGTCCTCGGCTCGCTGCGGCTGCTCCTGATCGCCGGCATCGACACCACCTGGAGCGGCATCGGCTCCTGCATCTGGCACCTGGCCAAGACACCGCAAGACCGCCGCCGGCTGGTGGCGGAGCCGGCCCTGATGCCGACCGCCGTCGAGGAGCTGCTCAGGGCCTACGCGCCGGTCACCATGGCGCGCGAGGTCGTCAAGGAGACCAGCATCAACGGCTGCGCCTTCAAGCCGGGGCAGATGGTGCTGCTCTCCTTCCCCGCGGCCTGCCGCGACCCCGCGGTATTCCCCGACGCCGACAAGGTCGTCATCGACCGCAAGGAGAACCGCCACGCCGCCTTCGGCCTCGGCATCCACCGCTGCGTCGGCTCCAACCTCGCCCGCATGGAGCTGACGGTGGCGGTGGAGGAGCTCTTGAAGCGCATTCCCGAGTTCAGCCTCGCCGGCGAGGTCAGCTGGTCGGAAGGCACGGTGCGCGGCCCGCGCAGGCTGCCGCTGCGGTTTCAATGATCCGCCCATAGCGACATCCATGCAACGCTGAGAACGCTGAAATGAGGCCTGCCCCGTGACCACGCGTCCGCCCGTTGCCGACTGGACGACCGATTGGGACCATCTCGACCCGGCGTGGGTCGACAATCCCTACCCGATCTGGGACGACCTCAGACAGAGATGCCCGATCGCCCACACCGACCGCTTCGGCGGCGTCTACCTGCCCACGCGCTACAAGGATATCCGCGATATCGCCTACGACACGGAGCATTTCTCCTCCCGCAAGGTGGCGGTACGCGAGGTGCATCCGCCGAGCGACCGTGGCGCCCCGCCCATCACGTCGGACCCGCCGCGTCACCGCCTCGCCCGCATGGTGCTGCTACCGCCGTTCACGCCCGATGCCATCGACAGGCTGCGCCCGCGCGCCCGGTCGATCTGCAACGAACTGATCGACGCCTTCGTCGCCAAGGGCGCCTGCGACGCCGCCGTCGAGTATGCCCAGCACATCCCCACCAGGGTGATGGCGCACATGCTGGGCGTGCCGGAGAGCGACGGCGAGCTGTTCCGCACCTGGATCAACGCCACCCTGCAAGAGGGCGTCACCGACAACGCCGCCCTGATGCAGGCGCTCGTGGAGATGACGGACTACTTCCGCGGGCCGATGCTGGAACGCCGGCAGACTCCCGGCACCGACCTCATCAGCTACCTGGTGCAGCAGAAATACCCCGACGGCCGCACGTTCACCGACAACCACGTGCTGGGCTCGGTCCGCCTGCTACTGGTGGCCGGCATCGACACCACCTGGAGCGGCATCGGCGCCTTCATCTGGCACCTGGCCGCGACGCCCGAGGACCGCCGGCGCCTCGTCGCCGAGCCGGGCCTAAGGTCCACCGCCATCGAGGAGCTGCTGCGCGCCTACGCCCCCGTCACCATGGCCCGCGAGGTGGTCGCTGACACGGAGGTCAACGGCTGCCCGTTCAAGCCGGGACAGATGGTGATGCTGTCGTTCCCGGCCGCCAACCGCGATCCGGCGATGTTCCCCGACGCCGACAGGGTGATCATCGACCGCAAGGAGAACCGCCACGCCGCCTTCGGCCTCGGCATCCATCGCTGCATCGGCTCAAACCTCGCCCGC
>DATMZP010000115.1:0-3770 GCA_035573595.1 Hyphomicrobiaceae bacterium | reverse complement strand
AGCTGCGCGAGCTGGTACGACTCTACGGTGCCGACCATATCCTGATGGGGACGGACTATCCCTTCGACATGGCCGACTACGATCCCGTGGGCCACGTCTGCGGCGCGGACCTCGATGCGGAGAGCGTCGCCGCCATCTGCGGGGGCAACGCCATCCAGGTTTTAGGGATTACGGATTAGGGATTAGGAGCCAACGACCCTAGAACCTAATCCCTAGAACCTGATGCCTAGTTCTTGCCCGTGCTCATCGAGGCATAGAACTCGCTGTTGGTCTTGGTGCTGCGCAGCTTGTCGACCAGGAACTCGATGGCATCCATGGTGCCCATCGGGTTCAGGATGCGGCGCAGCACGTAGGTCTTCTTGAGCGTCTCGGTCGGGACCAGCAGGTCCTCCTTGCGCGTACCGGAGCGGGCGATGTCGATGGCCGGGAATACGCGCTTGTCCGACACCTTGCGGTCGAGCACGATCTCGGAGTTGCCGGTGCCCTTGAACTCCTCGAAGATCACCTCGTCCATGCGCGAGCCGGTGTCGATCAGGGCCGTGGCGATGATGGTGAGCGACCCGCCCTCCTCGATATTGCGCGCGGCGCCGAAGAAGCGCTTCGGCCGCTGCAGGGCGTTGGAGTCGACACCGCCGGTCAGCACCTTGCCGGAGCTGGGCACCACGGTGTTGTAGGCCCGGCCGAGGCGAGTGATGGAGTCGAGCAGGATGACCACGTCGCGCTTGTGCTCGACCAGGCGCTTGGCCTTCTCGATCACCATCTCCGACACCTGCACATGCCGCGAGGCCGGCTCGTCGAAGGTGGACGAGATCACCTCGCCCTTCACCGAGCGCTGCATGTCGGTGACCTCCTCGGGCCGCTCGTCGATCAGCAGCACGATCAGGTAGCACTCGGGATGGTTGGCGGCGATCGAGTGGGCGATGTTCTGCAGCAGCACGGTCTTGCCGGTACGCGGCTGCGCCACGATCAGGGCGCGCTGGCCCGCGCCGAGCGGCGCGACGATGTCGATCACGCGCGGCGAGAGGTCCTTGATCGTCGGATCTTCGATCTCCATCCGCAGCCACTTGGTGGGATAGAGCGGCGTCAGGTTGTCGAAGTGCACCTTGTGGCGCTGCTTCTCCGGGTCCTCGAAGTTGATGGAGTTGACCTTGAGGAGGGCGAAGTAGCGCTCACCCTCGCGCGGGCTGCGGATCTGGCCCTCGACCGTGTCTCCCGAACGCAGCGAGAAACGCCGGATCTGGGAGGGCGAGATATAGATGTCGTCGGGACCCGGCAGATAGTTGGCGTCGGGCGAGCGCAGGAAGCCGAAGCCGTCCTGCAGCACCTCCACCACGCCGGTGCCGATGATCTCGGTATTCTGGCTCGCCAGCTGTTTGAGGATGGCGAACATCTGCTCCTGCTTGCGCATGGAGCTGGCATTCTCGACGCCGATCTCCTCCGCGAAGCTCAGCAGCTCTGTCGGCGTCTTGCTCTTGAGGTCTTGGAGCTTCATCTCCTTGACTGGGGTGTCTTGCATGGGAGTCTCCGGGAGGGAGCGGCTGTGCGGCCTTGAGCACGTGAAAGGAAAAGGTCAGGCGCGGAAGCCATCAGGGGGAGGGGTGCGGAAAGGGTTTTTTCCGGATGTGTCGCGGCCCTCGGCGGCGCATCTGGCTCACGAAGGCCCCGCCAACGTACCTCGACGGGCCGCGGACGGCGACGAATCGGTATATAGCAGGTTACCGGGCGGAATGAAAGGGGCGTTGGCGGGGCTCGCACCGATCTTCGAGACTGAGCACCGACGATCAGCGAGGGGTGGGTCTGACCCCCTCACGGTGGGTTACGCGCTTCGCGCTAACCCACCCTACGATCTAAAGGACGTCAACCAACACACAGATGGTGTCGGGTTGGGCCCGGGTCGGGCCCGGGCGCTCCGTCAAGCCCACGGCCGCGCGGCCTTGGCCGTCTCCTCGAAGTCCGAGATCGCCTTCTCGCTCTCCAGGGTGAGGCCGATGCCGTCCAAGCCCTCCAGGAGGCAGCGCTTGCGGAAGGGGTCCATCTCGAACCTGACGCAGCCGCCGTCGGGGCCGCGAATCTCCTGCTTCTCCAGGTCGATGGCGATGGTGGCGTTGGCGCCACGGCCAGCGTCGTCCATCAGCTTGTCCACGTCCGCCTGGGGCAGCGTGATGGGCAGGATGCCGTTCTGGAAGCAGTTGTTATAGAAGATGTCGGCGAACGAGGACGCGATCACGCAGCGGATGCCGAAATCCAGGAGCGCCCACGGCGCGTGCTCGCGCGAGGAGCCGCAGCCGAAGTTGTCGCCTGCCACCAGGATTTGCGCCTTGCGGTAGGCCGGTTTGTTGAGCACGAAGTCCGGCTTCTCCTTGCCGTCCTCGTCATAGCGCAGCTCGTAGAGCAGGTTCTTGCCGAGTCCGGTGCGCTCAATAGTCTTGAGGAACTGCTTGGGGATGATGGCGTCGGTATCGACGTTGATCATGGGCAGCGGTGCTGCAACGCCGGTCAAAGTCGTGAACTTCTCCATGGCTTCTGCCACCTCCCTTATGTCCTCAGCCCGTCGGCGAGCGCCCTGAAGTAGCCCTCGGCCTCCACCAGGCGCTCGATGCGCCGGGCATAGGCACCTGCGGCGCTAAGCAGCGGCTCGCGGCTGGCAAGCTGATCCAGGCGCCTTTTAACGCCGGCCAGCTTACGCCCGTCAAGGTGTTGCTCCAGCGCGTTGACGATGTCCTCGATGTAGCCGGCGATGCGGCCGAGCTCGCGGATGGCATCGCGAGCGGCGCGGGCCGAGGCCGGGTCCTTCTCCAGCCGGGCCAGGGCGGCGGCGGCGCGGGCGAGCGTATCGGCGATGCGCTCGGCGTAGTGGGCCACCTTCTCGCGCTGGGTGGCGTCGAGTTGGCGGATGACGCCGCGCCAGCGATGAAGCGTCTGCGACAGTCCGACGAGCTTGGCGGTATAGGCGAGAAGGCTCACGGGGCGTGCCTTGGGCTGCGGGAACCGGGGGATGTGCCAGGACAGCGCCACAATGGTAGCCGCGCTGGCGGGCCGTGGGGATAGCGGCGGCCTGCTCGCCTTCAAGGAGAGCGGGTGGAGCGGCGTCAGACCCCTCGCCACGGCCGTCGAGATTTCACGCCAGGGGCTGCGCGATTGGTCTGACCCCGCTCGGCGACGTGCTATAGGATGCCGCCATGAGCGATACAACGCGACCCAACCCGGCCGTTGCCGTCGGCAACGTGACCTTCGCCAACGACCGACCGATCGCGCTGTTCGCCGGCCCGTGCCAGCTGGAGAGCCGCGGGCACGCCCTGGAGATGGCTGCGGCCCTCAAGGAGATTTGCGGTCGGCTGGGGATCGGCCTCGTCTACAAGACCTCATTCGACAAGGCCAACCGCACGTCGTTGGGCGCCAAGCGCGGCATGGGGCTCGACGGCGCCCTTTCGGTGTTTGCCGAGATCCGCGAGAGCCTGGAGCTGCCGGTCGTCACCGACGTGCACGAGCCGGCCCAGTGCGCCCCGACCGCCGAGGTGGTGGACGTGCTGCAGATCCCGGCCTTCCTGTGCCGTCAGACCGACCTGCTGGTGGCTGCGGCAATGACCGGGCGCGTGGTCAAGGTCAAGAAGGGCCAGTTCCTCGCGCCCTGGGACATGACGAACGTGGTCGCGAAATTGACCAGCGCAGGCAATCGCAACGTGCTGGTGACCGAGCGTGGCGCATCGTTCGGCTACAACACGCTGGTTTCCGACATGCGAGCGCTGCCGATTCTTGCTCGGGATACCGGC
>DATMZP010000114.1:0-2089 GCA_035573595.1 Hyphomicrobiaceae bacterium | reverse complement strand
CGGCGCGGAGCGGACGTGACAGGCGGCACCTTGACGAGCTGCTCGACGAGGGGCTGCGCGGGACTTTTCCGGCCAGCGATCCCGTGACGGTCGGCCGCTTCACAAGCACCGAGCCGCCCAGCCGGCCCGTCGACAAAGCGGCTCCTGACTCGACAAGCCCGCCCAAAAGCCGACGCGGCGGTCCGCCCCCCCGCAGAGGACGAGCGGCATGAGCAGGTAACGGGCCGACGCTCAGGAAGTGCCGGCCCCCGGGGAACCGCGGGGGGCCTATTGCCGCTCACGCCAGGCCTGCAGCCGGCGGGCCAGCGCGATCATGGCGGCGGCGGCGGCGCCGAGCAGAACCAGCAGCAGGGCCATGAACACCAGCACCGGAGCGAACGCCCATACGACCGTGCCGGCGAGTACGATTGCCGTCACCGCCAGCCAGAGGCGCAGCAGCGTCACGGCGCCCGCCGCGCGAGCCGGTAGCCGATAGAGGCCCAGACGAGCGCGAGCACGCACTGGGCGATGAAGACCCCGGCGGCGGCGCGGCCCGTCCCGGCCACGCCGGGGATACCGAACCGGACGGCGGCATAGACGGCCGCCATGCCGGCGAGCGAGGCGGCGAATGCGGCGAGCGGCAGCTTCTGCCACTGGTCGGCGCTGCGCCCCATCCAGAAGGCGACGATGACCACCACCGGGTTCAGGAGAGCGGTGAGAAGCACCATATCGAGGTCGACCGGAACCGGCACCGCAGTCTCCTCGCCGTAGCCTCAGCTGCGCGCGCCCTTCTCAAGCCGGTCGCGCAGTTTCTCCTCCTCGTACTGGATGAACCAGCCGATCATCTGCCGCCACAGCGCCTCGATGAGGTCGGGCGGCACGCCCGCCTCGGCGGCGCGGGCGCGGACCTTATCGATCACCTGCTGGTTGCGCCAGGGCACGTTGGCCTCCTGCCCGGCCTCCAGCTTGATCTGCCAGGCGCGCTCCACATAGCCCAGACGCTCGCCGATGAGGCCGACCAGGGCGGCATCGATACGGTCAATCTCCTGGCGCACCTGGGCCAGATCGGCGCAGTCGGCGGGTTGGCGTGGGGAGGCTGTCATGCTCGGCTCGGTCGGGTGGGGTTGCACGTGGACTTAACGTACCAGGCTTGCGATTGGCAACTGGGACAACCGGAGGATCTCGGCCAGGATCGGCGGAGGCGACGGGCGCGAGACTTAGGCCGGAATTCTGCATGGCCCGTCGGCGGCCTTCCCCGGCCCGCCGCGAATCACTATCTTGCACCGCGTGGCTCGGGCATAGCCGCTGCAACAATAGCAAGGACCGCCGCCATGGGCACATTCCTGGATCTGCCGCGCGAGATCGCCACCGCGCTGTTCTTCGCAGCGGCCATCGCCGTCGCCGCGGGCGCCCTGGTTGCCGGACGCACCCAGCGGCTGCTGCCCGCCGCCCACGTCGCTGCCGGGGCGTTCGTGATTGCTCTCGCCAGCTTCGCCTATGCCATCTGGCGCAACCATCGCCGGCATTCGCGGCGCATGTTCAGACCTCTCGCCCCCACGACCCGGCGCTGACCGCCTTCACCCACCGCCCCAAACCTTCGCAGCCACCTGTCCCACGAGCCGCAGCTTGGCCTCCTGCTCGGCATGCGTCATGGTCGTGGCGTACTCGCCGGAGGCGAAGCCGCACTGTGGGCTGAGCGCCAGGCGCTCCAGCGGCACGTAGGCCGAGGCTTGCCCGATGCGCGCCTCGACTGCGGCCGGGTCCTCCAGTCTGCCGTCCTTGGTGGTGACGAGCCCCAGCACCACCGTTGTATCCGGGCGCACATGCGCCAGCGGGCTGAAATCGCCGGCGCGCGGTGTATCGTACTCCAGGAGCAGCGTGTCGTAGTTGGTGAGGCGCGGGAACACCTCGGCCGCCACCCGCCCGTAGCCGCCGTCGGCGAGATACCGCCCGCCAGGTGCATTGCCGCGGCAGAGATGGATGCCGCGGGTGATGCCGGTGATGCCGTCGAACACCGAGTTGTCGATCTCTGCGTCCTCGATCAGCTCCTTGTCGAGGTCGCGCCCCCACGTCTCGAAAGCCGCGCGGATGCGCGGGTCGATGTGCCATT
>DATMZP010000113.1:0-6882 GCA_035573595.1 Hyphomicrobiaceae bacterium | reverse complement strand
GATCGGCGCGAGCCCGTGCTGCGCCGCCAGCCCCGCCACGGTTTGGCGCAGCGACTTGAGCTCCGCGCCGGCCGCATGCACCGTCTCGTGCACCCGCGTCTCGACCTCGATCTGGGACTTCAGGAACTCGCGCGCCACCTGGCCGCACAGCGCCCGGTCGCAGGACTCGAACAGTGCCGGCGGCATCTCCCGCACCAGGTCGCGCGTGGTCCTGTCGACGAGGAGGTACTCCTCCTCGATGCCGATGGTAAACGACGGCTGCTTCGGCGCCATGCCGCCATTGTGCCACAATTCGGCGGCCGGTGTCAGGCGGTCGGTGTCAGACCCTCCGGGTCTGACACCGGTCCTCAGCCCTCGTACCCCTCGATGATCACCAGGTCGCCCGTGCTCGCCTGCTCGCGGATCTTGAGGGCGGCCTGATATTCGGGCGAGTCGTAGCAGGCCGTGGCCGCCTGGAAGCTGTCGAACTCGATGACCACGTGGCGGCGGCCGGCAAGGCTTCCTTCGGGCACCTCGCATTCTCCATTGCGGATCAGAAAACGGGCGCCGAACTTCTGGAATGCAACCGCATTGGCGGCGATGTAGTCCTTGTAGCGCTCCGGGTCGGTCACATCGACGTGCCCGATCCAGTAGCCCTTCTTGGCCATGTTCTCGCTCCGTGCGGGGTGGCTGACGTTGTGCGGGTCGCATCGGCGTAGCACGAGACCGGCCGGTGCGCCAATCCGAGGATGCGCGCGGCAGGCCGTGGACGGAGCAGGCCGCACCGATGCGGACCGGGTCGCACCGCTCGCTGGCGGCCGGGGGGTGGATTTGTGGCCGCGATGAGCCAGCACGCGTTTCGTCGCGGCGACACCAAGTTGGGCCTGCCCTATAGCAACGCTGCCGAGTAGTATATTTGCTTCGGCGGCGCGCTGCGCCAGCACAAGTTCGATAGCAATGGCGATACGAACAACTGTTTGGCTGCAATGGGCGCTCTCGGCCGGGCTGCTGGCGGTGCTGGTGTGGCCCGCCTTGTACAACGGCCAGCCAATCTTCTTTCCCGATACCACCGCCTACATCCGCGGCGCCGATGCCGGCATGCAGGCCGCATTCGGCCGCCGGACGGCCTGGTCCCTGTCCGGCGAGGATGCGATCGTCAAGCCCCCGCCGCCGGCCGGCGCCGAGGTTCCCGCCGTTGCATCCCCCGGGGCCTCCGGGGCGCCTGGGGCCTCCGGGGCCGCACCGCCCGCGGCCCCACCTTCGAGCCTCAGCTCCATCAAGGACAAGACGATCCTGTCGGGCCGCTCGCCCTACTATGGGGCGCTGCTCTACCTGGGCGACCTGACCGGCGGATTCTGGGTGTCGATAGCCGTGCAGGCTCTTGCCGTGCTGGCGGCGCTGTCATTCACGTTGCGGATCTTGGGCCTCGGCACCCGGCCGGCCGTGCTCGCGGCGATCGGCGGTGTGGCGCTGCTGACGCCTCTGCCGTTCTTCGTCAGCTTCCTGATGCCCGACGTGTTCGCGGGCATCGTCATCCTGACCGCCGCAGCGCTGCTTGCCGCCTGCGGCCCGTTGACCTGGCCGGTTTGCCTGACCGGGTTCGCGCTCCTGTCCGTCTCGGTGATCGTGCACGACACGCACGCCCTGGTCGTCGGCGCTGTGCTCGCCCTGGCCGCCGCTTGCAACCTCATCGCCCGCCGCTGGCCTAACTGGCAGGGCATGGCGGTGATCGGGCTCGCCATCGTCATGGCATTCCTCGCGCAGGCGATGTTCAGCACGGTCGTGCGCCGCGTGGTGGGCGCACCGCCCCTGCGGCCGCCCTTCCTGATGGCGCGCATGATCGAGGACGGGCCGGGATACCGCTACCTGCGCACGACGTGCCCGGCGAACGGGCTTACGGTGTGCCAGTTTCTCGACCGGCTGCCCCACCCCGCATACGTTTTCCTGTGGGAGCGGGGGCCGGACGGCGTGTTCGCCAACGCACCGCCGGAGCAGCGCCGGCAGCTGTCTGCGGAGGAGCTGCGCTTCGTCCTGGCCGTGCTGGCGCACGACCCGTGGGGAGAGCTGCTCGTCTCTCTCAGGAGCGTGGGCACCCTGCTGACCACGCTCAGGCTGGACGAGTTCCAGTATTATCCGGAATACAAGGAGACCTTCGCGGTCAAGGTTCCGCCGGAGCACTTCCAGCGCATGCAGGCCACCGCTGCCTATCGTGGCACGATGCCGATCCGGGTGTTCGCCGCGCTGAGCCTTGCGACGCTGCTGATCGGCGCGTCGGCGATTGCGGTCGCGCTGGCATGGCGGCGGACTCGCACCGCGCTCGACCCTGCCGTGGTGCGGCTCACGGCCTGGATCGTGGCTGGCACGCTCGTGAATGCCGCGATCTGCGGGGTCGTGTCGGGGGCGTATCCGCGGCTTGGGGTGCGGACGGCGTGGCTCATTCCGTTCGCGGCGCTGCTGATCGCTCTCGCGCTGCTGACGCCGCCGAAGCGATCCACCGCCAGACTCTGCTGACGCACCGCCTTGGAGCGTTGGACTGCTGCGACCGGCGTGCCCTCTCTGCAACCCGGAAAGCCGCGGGGCCCGCGAGCCGGTGGCGAAGTGCGACCCGATATGTCAGTCTCGCCGGGCAACGGGAGGAGGACGAGGAGCGTGACGCATGCGCTATGAGGCACCCGGATCGCTTGACCAGGCGGTGGCGCTGCTGGCCGCCGAGCCGGGCGAGGCGCGCGTCCTGGCGGGGGGCACCGACCTCCTCGTGCAGCTGCGCACCGACCTGATCGAGCCGGCGCTGCTGGTGGACATCAAGCGCATCCCGGAGATGCGCCGGATCGCCGAGGAGGGCGGCGGCTTCCGCGTGGGTGCCGCCGCAACGGCCGCCGAGCTCAAGGAGCATCCTCGACTCAAGGCCGTCTGGCCCGGCCTGGTGGAGGCCGCCAACCTGATCGGCTCCACCCAGGTCCAGGGCCGTGCCACCATGGGCGGCAACCTGTGCAACGGCTCGCCGGCGGCCGACAGCGTGCCGGCCCTGATCGCCGCCGGGGCGATTGCCTCCATTGCCGGCCCCAACGGGCGGCGCGAGGTGCCCGTGGAGGATATCATGCAGGGTCCGCGCAGGCTGGCCCTCGCCAAGGGCGAGATTGTCGCCTCGTTCCTGCTGCCGCCCCGTCCCGCCCGCACGGCCGACGCCTACCTGCGGTTCATCCCGCGCACCGAGATGGATATCGCCGTGGTGGGGTGCGGCGTCTGCCTGACGCTCGATGCATCGGGCACCTGCACGGCCGCCCGCGTCGCTCTCGGGGCCGTCGCGCCGCGCCCGCTGCCGGTGCCGGAGGCCGCCAGGGCGCTCGTCGGCACCAAGCTGGATGCCGGCGCGCTCGACAGGCTGGACGCCGCCGCCCGGGGCGCCTGCCAGCCCATCGACGACAAGCGCGGCACCAGGGAATACCGAACCAAGGTGGCGGGCGTGCTGGCGCGCCGCACCGCCCAGATCGCCCTCGAGCGCGCAAGGAAAGCCTGAATGGCCAAGCATCATGTCACGGCAACGGTGAACGGCGATCCCGTCGAGTTTCTGTGCGAGACGCAGGACACGCTGCTGGACGTGCTGCGCGACCAGCTGGGCCTCACCGGCACCAAGGAAGGCTGCGCCACCGGCGACTGCGGCGCCTGCAGCGTGACCGTCGACGCCCGGCTGGTGTGCTCCTGCCTGATGCTGGCGGTGGAGGCCGAGGGCAAGGCGGTCGCCACCATCGAGGGCATGGCTGAGGGCGAGACGCTGCATCCCCTGCAGCGCAAGTTCCTCGACCACGCCGCGCTCCAGTGCGGCATCTGCACACCGGGCTTCCTGATCGCCGCCAAGGCGCTGCTGGAGAAGCACCCGGAGCCCACCGAGACGGAGGTGCGCTACTGGCTGGCCGGCAACCTGTGCCGCTGCACCGGCTACGACAAGATCGTGCGCGCCGTGCTCGACGCCGCCGCCGAGATGAGAGGAGCCTGACCCATGCAGCAGAAGGTCAAGACCAACGGCGCCGCTCAGTTCGACTGGGTCGGCACCCGGCCCGTGCGCCCCGACGGCGTGGACAAGGTGACGGGCCGGGCCAGGTTCGGCGCCGACCTCGCCATGCAGGGCCAGCTCATCGGCAAGGTGCTGCGCAGCCCGCATCCGCACGCCCGCATCCGCAGCATCGATACGAGCGCCGCCGCGGCGCTGCCGGGCGTCAAGGCCATCGTCACCCGCGATGACTTCAAGGATCAGCCGTCCCAGCTGATCCCCGCGGGCGAGCAGATGATCAACTACCGCGATGTCGTCCGCAACGTGATGGCGCGCGAGAAGGCGCTCTACGAGGGCCACGCGGTGGCGGCGGTGGCGGCGACCAGCGCCGGCATCGCCAAACAGGCGCTGAAGCTGATCGAGGTGGACTACGAGGTGCTGCCCCACGTCATCGACGTGGTGGAGGCCATGCGGCCCGGCGCGCCGCTGCTGCACGAGGGCATGATCACCGCCGGCGTGGAGCCCGCACCCAAGACGCCCTCCAACGTGGCCAAGCGGGTCGAGGTGGGCCACGGCGACGTGGCGGTCGGCCTCCGCCATGCCGACGTGGTGGTGGAGCGCACCTTCACCACCCAGCCGGTGCACCAGGGCTACATCGAGCCTCACGCGTGCGTGGCCAGCGTGTCGGAGGACGGCCAGGCCGACGTGTGGTGCACCACCCAGGGCCACTGGATGGTGCGCGCCCAATGCGCGCGGCTGCTGGGCTGGGAGACCTCCAGGATCCGCGTCACCGCCTCGGAGATCGGCGGCGGCTTCGGCGCCAAGACGGTGGTCTACCTGGAGCCCCTGGCCCTGGCGCTGGCGAAGAAGGCGCGGCGGCCCGTCAAGATGGTCATGACCCGCGAGGAGGTGTTCCGGGCGAGCGGCCCCACCTCGGGCGCCCACGTGCGGGTGAAAGTCGGCGCCAGGCTGGACGGGCGCATCGTGGCCGCGGAGGCGGAGCTCAAGTACCAGGCCGGAGCCTTCCCGGGCTCGCCGGTGCAGCCGGGCTGCATGTGCGCCTTCGCCCCCTACGACATCGAGAACGTCAAGGTGGTGGGCTACGACGTGGTGACCAACCGGCCCAAGGTCGCCGCCTACCGCGCCCCCGGCGCCCCCATCTCGGAGTTCGCGGTGGAGTGCGTGGTGGACGACATCGCCGCCCGCCTCGGCATGAGCCCGATCGAGCTGCGCCTCAAGAACGCGGCGAAACAGGGCACCAAGGCGGCGTACGGCCCGAAGCTCGGCCCGGTCGGCTTCATCGAGACGCTCGAGGCGGCCAGGGCTCACGACCACTGGCGCGCGCCGCTGGGCAAGAACCAAGGGCGCGGCGTCGCCTCGGGCTTCTGGTTCAACGTCGGCGGCGAGACCTCGGTTTCGCTGCAGCTCAACGAGGACGGCACCTTGTCGCTCACCGTCGGCACCCCCGACATCGGCGGCTTGCGCGCCTCGATGTGCATGATGGCGGCGGAGGAGCTGGGCGTCGACATCGAGAGCATCCGCGTGCAGATCGGCGACACCGGCCAGCTCGGGTTCAACTTCCTCACCGGCGGCAGCCGCGCCACCTTCTCCAGCGGCATGGCCACGGTGGAGGCCGCGCGCGAGGTGATCCGCGAGGCCTGCAAGCGGGCTGCGAAGCTGTGGGAGCTGCCCGAGGATGCGGTCGAGTACCGCAAGGGCGCGGTGCGCCCGGCGGGAGCCAACGCCGGCAAGCATGCGCCGCTGACGCTGCGGGATATCGCCGGCCTGGCCGGCAAGACCGGCGGGCCGATCGCCGGCTACGCCCGCATCAACGCCCAGGGTGCGGCGCCGAGCTTCGGCACGCACATCGCCGACGTTGAGGTGGACCCGGAGACCGGCAAGGTCACGGTGGTGCGCTATACGGCCATCCAGGATGCCGGCCGCGCCATCCATCCGAGCTACGTCGAGGGCCAGTACCAGGGGGGCGTGGCGCAGGGCATCGGCTGGGCGCTGAACGAGGAGTACATCTATGGGCCGGACGGCAGGCTGCAGAACCCAGGCTTCCTGGACTACCGCGTGCCGGTGGCCTCCGACCTGCCGATGATCGACACGGTGATCGTGGAGGTGCCGAACCCGCGCCATCCCTACGGCGTGCGCGGCGTCGGCGAGACGCCCATCATCCCGCCGCTGGCGGCCGTTGCCAATGCCGTCGCCGACGCCACCGGCGTACGCTTCGCCGACCTGCCGATGTCCCCGCCCAGGGTGCTGGCAGCGCTGGACGATGCGCGGGCGCGGGGAAAGGCGAAGATCTGACGAGGTGTCAGACCCTCCGGGTCTGACACCATACTCCCAACGTTGCTGTTGGGCTGGGTGCTCTCAACACCGTTTGCGCTACGGTGTCTGACCCAGAGGGTCAGACACCAATCCTACAGCTCCTTGGCCGCGGCGAGCACCTCGTCCGCGTGCCCGGTGACCTTCACCTTGCGCCAGCTTTTGGCGATGCGGCCGGACCTGTCGATGAGGAACGTGCTGCGCTCCACGCCCATGTACTTGCGGCCGTACATGCTCTTCTCTTTCCACACGTCGAACATCTCGCACACCTTCTTGTCCTCGTCGGACAGCAGGTCGAACGGGAACGACATCTTGTCCTTGAACTTCTCGTGCGAAGCGACACTGTCCGGCGACACGCCGAGCACGAGCGTGCCGGCCTTCTTGAACGCGGCGTGCAGATCGCTGAACGCCTTGCCTTCCAGCGTGCAGCCCGTGGTGTTGTCCTTGGGGTAGAAATACAGCACGAGCTTCTTGCCGGCGGCGTCGCTCAGCTTCCAGGTGTTGCCGCCGGTCGTCGGGCGGCTGAATGCGGGGACTTTCTTGTTCAGGGAGACGGTCATGCCTTCACCGGTTCGAGGATTGCA
>DATMZP010000112.1:0-3029 GCA_035573595.1 Hyphomicrobiaceae bacterium | reverse complement strand
CGGCTGGGATCGCGGTGAGCGATGCGGGCGACAGACGTCGCCGGTAGCAGCCGCGAAGAGGCATAAGCCGCCACGACACCCAAGATCGCCCAATACCTGCAGACGGTCATGATGAACCTCGTGTAATCTCCGCTTCGACCGGACCAGCGCGGCCGCCACCAAAGCGGTCCGTTGGTCCACGGAGAATGCGTCAATGGCCGCCCGGACCCGCCTCGTCTATTTCGCCGACCCCATGTGCTCCTGGTGCTACGGTTTCTCGCCCGTCATCGCGGCGCTGGCCGAGCAATTCGAGGACCGGCTGCCGCTCGACCTGGTGATGGGCGGCCTGCGCGCCGGCAACAGCGAGCCGATGCGGGACAAGGACAAGGACTTCATCCGCGGCTCCTGGACCCGCGTCGGCGCCGCCACCGGCCAGCCGTTCGACATGAGCTTTTTCGACCGGGAAGGCTTCCTCTACGACACCGAGCCCGCCTGCCGGGCGGTGGTGACGGCGCGGCGGCTGATGCCCCGCATGGCGCTGCCGTTCATGGCGCGGGTGCAGCAGGCTTTCTACGCCGAGAACCGCGACATGACGGCCGCCGATGAGATCGCCGCGGTGGCCGTGGAGGTGGGCTTCGACCGCGCCGCATTCGGCGCCGCGTTCGCCGCGCCCGAGACGCGCAACGAGACGTTCCGCGATTTCCTCACGGCCCAAGGGCTGGGCATCCGCGGCTTCCCCACCCTGATCGCGGGGAGCGAGGAGAAGGGCTACGCGCTTCTCACCAACGGCTACCGCCCGCTGGAGGACCTGGCCGAGCCCTTGCAGCGCTGGCTCGACGCTGGCGCGCCGGTGACGAAGGTGGGATAGCTTCCACCTTCCGCCGTCGCCCAGCCCGTCTGAGGACGGTTGTAGACAAAGTTGTATGTGGGTATGGTGTGCCCTGAACGCGCGTGGGGGAGGGGTGCATGCAAATATTCGTTGCTCATGACTTTTCCAAGCCGCCACTCCGGAATTATCGGAAACCGTTCGCTGTGGTGGCCCAAAAATACAGCATTGAATTCAAGTTTGCGGACCACATACACAGAGGTGAGCACTTACTCGACCAGATTGAAGATCTGATAGTGAAGAGCAACTACTGTCTCTTCGACGTATCCAGCCCAAATCGAAATGTGTTTCTTGAGCTTGGCTTTGCGAGGGGCCGTGGCAAAGACTATTCGCTGCTCTTTCATCCTGCTCAAGGGCTCCTCTATCGATTGGGGTTCACGGATCGGTTTATCGAACTACCAGCGGACATCAGAGGGCTACGGCACATTACGTATACGAATTCTGGAATCCTTCGTGTAAAACTCGATGAGCTTGTTAAAAGCTTAGTTGGAACGCACAATCTCGGTCCTGCAGCGGAACTTTGGAATGAAAGGATTGATGAGCTACTGAGCCGTTATCCTGACGGTCTCCTGATGAGGGAGATTGCAGAGAAACTGCAGGTGGAACCAATCACCATTGCAGGCTTTGTTCAGCAGATGATTCAAATTGGCCGGGTTGAGAAGGAAGGCAAGGGTCCAGCTACCCGATATCTGAAAATCACTGAACCAAGACGCGTGGCCTAACCGGAGAGCTCCAAGGCAAGGAAGAAACGCCATGCGCGAGAAACTCTACGCTACAGCCTTGCTGCTTATCTTCGCGGCCGCACCCGCCCAAGCACAACAGACGGGAGGCATGCCGAGCGAGATCGAGTGGAAGCTGGCCGAGCTGGGCTCGGTGGTCAATCCGCCGGAGACCGCCAAGCTCTACGCCGCGCTGCAGGAGAAAGAGCCCTACCAGGGCGTCAAGGTTGCGCGGGATATCAAATACGGCACGGACGAACGGCACCTCATCGACCTGTTCGTGCCGGAGGCGCCGGCCGCGTCGCCCCGCCCGGTCCTCATGTTCGTGCACGGCGGCGCCTTCACGCGCGGCGACCGGCGCTCGCCGCCCGGCGGCCCGTTCTACGACAACGTCATGCTGTTCGCTGCGCGCAACGGCATGGTGGGCGTCAACGCCACCTATCGTCTGGCGCCCCAGAGCCAATGGCCGGCGGCGGCGCAGGACCTCGGCGCCGCCGTGCGCTGGGTGGGCGAGAGCGTGGCCGCCCACGGCGGCGACCCGGCCCGCGTGTTCCTGATGGGGCATTCGGCGGGCGCGGTGCATGTGGCAAGCTATGTGGCGCATCGCGAGCTGCACGCGCCCAAGGGCATCGGGCTCGCCGGGGCCATCCTGGTGTCGGGGCTCTACGACCTCACGTCGATGCAGCCTGGCGGGCCGGAGAAGGCCTATTTCGGCGAGGACGCCTCGAACTATGCCGAGCGCTCGTCGCTCCAGGGCCTCGTCGCCGCGCCGATCCCGCTGCTGGTGGCGAACGCCGAGCTCGACCCGCCCGATTTCCAGCAGCAGGCCAAGCAGCTCAACGACGCCCTGTGCAAGGCCGGCCGCTGCCCGCGCTTCCTGCCGCTGACGAAGCACAGCCACATGTCGGAGGTGTATGCCGTCAACACGGCGGATACCTCCTTGAGTGGCGAGATCCTGGCGTTTGTGAAGGGCGCGAAATAACGGGGCGGTGCCATGGGGTCAGACCCGCAGGGTCTGACCCCGATCACGAAAAAGGGCCGCTCGAGGGAGCGGCCCAGTCGCAAGACAAGTCGGTAGTCGATTAGCTTTACGCGGAACCAATCTCTTGCCGCGGTCGCCGCCCCGGCCCGGAGCGGCGCCGGTCAGGTTAGTCGTGCGGGTGCCCGAACTTGTAGCTCAGGACCAGGCGCGCGGTGTGGGTGGAAGGATCCACGTCGGCGCTGATATGGCCATAGTCCACAACCTGCTCAGACCCGAAGTCCGAATAGCGGTACTCGAGCTTCAGCGTCCAGTTGTCACGCAGGAAAGTCTCGATGCCGGCGCCGACGAAATAGCCATCGAAGGTGGTAGAACCGTAGCTGAAGACATCGAGATCAGCTTGCGTGTAGCCGACGGTTCCGTAGATCAGCGTCGAAGGGTTGGTGAGGAACCCGAGACGGGCGCC